>NZ_JBHUMY010000039.1:0-25490 GCF_042685365.1 Paenibacillus thailandensis
GACGCGCCGCGCCCGCCGCGCGCTGCGCTGCATAGCGGCACCGGCGCGGCGACCGCAACCGGCAGCGGCGAGCCGTGCGATACCGGCATGGCAACTGCAACCGGCACCGGTGCCGCGACCGCGACCGGCAACAGCACGCCGTCCGCTGCCGTCGAGGAAGCTCCGCTTTATCCGGTGACGCTGCGCGAAGCCGCCGTTTTCTTCGAGCGGCGCGGCGACCGCTTCTACCCGGCCCAAGCCGGAACGGGCGGGATCGCCGAGCAGAGGGCGGAGGCGCAGCCGACGGTCGTCTTCGAGCACGTGTCGGCCGGCTACAAAACGATCAGCCGGACCGATCACTCCGTCCTGCGCAACGTCTCGCTGACGCTCCGCGAAGGCGAACGGATCGCCGTCGTCGGCAGCAACGGAGCCGGCAAGTCGACGCTGCTGAAGCTGATCTCCGGCATCCGCAAGCCAACCTCGGGAAGCGTGACGGTCTGCGGCTACGAGACCCGCAAAGTTTCGCCGGAGCATCTGTCCGACTACGTGTCTTACATTTATCAGCAGCCGGAGGAAATGTTCATCGAGGACACGATCCGCAAGGATATCGCTTATTTCCTCAAAGCTCGCCGCCGCCCGGAAACCGAACGGCTGGTCGAGGACCTGATCGGCCGCTTAAGGCTGGCCGGGCTGGCGGACCGCGACGGCCGCCTGCTGAGCGGCGGGCAGCAGCGGCGCGCCACGCTCGCCATCGGCCTCGCCATGCAGCCGGCGGTCATGCTGCTCGACGAGCCGACCGCAAGCCTCGACGCTTCGAGCCGCCGCGAAGTGACCGCGCTGCTCGCCGGCCAGCTTACAAACGTCAAAACCGTCGTTATCGCCACTCACGACATGCAGCTCGTGGCGGAGTGGGCGAGCCGCGTCATCGTGATGCACAACGGGGAAGTCGCGCTGGACACGGATAGACGGTCGCTGTTCGCAAACGGCGCCGTCTTGGAAAAGGCCGGCCTTACGCCGCCGCAAATTACGCTGCTTGGAGCCGCGCTCGGCATGGAGCCGCCTTGCCTCTCCGTCGACGAGTTCATGGGGCGCATAACCCCAAGCTATACGAAGGAGGAATGTCCGGTTGGAAGCCATTAAACAAGGTCTGCTCGACAAGCTCAGCGTCGAGCAGATCAAAGTCGAGCTGATGCGCACGGCATTCGGCCGCCAATCGACGCTGCTTTCGCGGTTCGACCCGCGCGTGCTGATCGGGTGGTACGCGGTTATGGCCGTTGTGCCGTGGTTTATTTCCAATAAATTTATACTGCTCGGCCTGCTCCTTCCGATGATCGTCCTAACGCTGACGTCCAAGGTGAGCCCGCTTGTCCTGTTCATTCTCGGCTTCGGCCTGGTCAGCGAGATCGGCTATATCCTGTTCGGCTCGCTCTTGTTCGGGGGCAGCTTCGCGGCGGTATGGCCGCTGATGACCCTCACGCTGAAGCTGCTCGTCATCTCGCTGGCGAGCATCGCCGTCTTCTCCAGCATGGACCCGGAACGGCTAAGCGACGCGCTGCTCAGCATGGGCGTTCCGGCGCAGTTCAGCTTCGGCGTATCGTACGGCTACCGGATGCTGCCGATTCTGATCGAGGAATACCACCATCTGTTCCATTCCTTCCGTTTGCGGGGCCGGGCCCCGCTGAAGAAAGGGCTGTTCGGCTGGCGTTCCGTCCTTTATCTCGGCGGAACGGCCGTTATGACCTTTTATCCGCTTATGCTGAACACGGCGAAACGAACCCGCACCACGGTAGAGGCGCTGGAGGTCAAAGGCTTTACCTATGCCCTCGTCAGCCCCGACGCCAAGCGGCTTAAGCTTGCTTATTTGCGAATACGCCCGGCCGATATCGTCTTTATGGCCGTTTCGCTGCTTTATATGGCGGCCTTGTTCGGCGCCGGGCACTGGATATCTCTCTGAGACCGCGTTTAATAATACAGATAGGAGAACCGCCACATGATGAACATTGATTTGCATACGCACGGCAAGCTGGCCAAAAAAACGGACTTCTCGCTCGATTATTTCCTTTCCATGGCGCGGGAGGCGCTGGCGAGCGGTCTGCACGCGGTTGCGCTGACCGAGCATTTTAACACCCGCCGTTTCGCCGATATGCTGGACTGTCTGGACGGGCACTTCGACTACGCCGGAGACCACTATGTCGTGGAGGGGCTAAAAGTGTTCAGCGGCATGGAGATCGACGTGCGGGAAACCGGCCATATTCTCGTCATCGGCAACCGCGAGCTGATCCGCTCCTTGAACGCCGGCCTCGAGCCTCATAAAGAGAAGGGCAGCTTCGTTCCGTTCGGAGAGCTGCTGGACCGCACGGACGATCTCCCGCTGCTGCGGATCGGCGCTCACCCGCTGCGGACGGGCACGCCGCTGACGCATCATGCCCCGGAGCTGCTCAAGCGACTCGACGGCTTTGACTTAAACGCCAAAGACTTGTACGAGCAAGGCCCGGGCATGGAGGGACGCGTGCGCGAGTTCGCTCTGGGACTGGGCCTCCCGGTATTCGCCGGCAGCGATTCCCATCAGCCGCTGCAGTTCGGCAGCGTGTGGAACGAGCTCCCCGAAAGCTGCGATACGGCCGAACAGCTTCGCTACCTGCTGACCGGCGGCCAAGCGAAGATCGGGATTTCCCCTTGCTTGAACGTCAAGGTGAAAGGCGCGCAGATGATGAAAGAGCTGCTCAAGCAGACGATGTCGATCGCCTAACGGCGAGCAAGTCCGAATAAAACACAAAGCCTCTTCAAAAGTTCGGGATTATATGGCCCAAACCGTCCGAAGAGGCTTTTTATCGCGCCTGGCCGCCCTTTGACAACCGCCGCCCAAACGTGATAAACTATTTTTACCGCGCGATCGCGAAGGATCTTTTCGAGACGTGGCTCAGCTTGGTAGAGCGCTTGCTTCGGGAGCAAGAGGTCGCAGGTTCAAATCCTGTCGTCTCGACCATACATAACCGACAAACTGCAGTCTCCGACTGCAGTTTTTTTGTTGCCGATTTTGCGCCGCCCGGTGCCGCCAAAAAGAACCTCCTGCTTCCACACCGTATCAGCATGAACGGTTCTTCAAGTAACCCCCGCATCGGCACCGGAGATCCAATCATCGCCGGCGGAACGCCAATCGCCCGCCTCTCCTCCATCGAAGACAGGCGGTCGGCTTCTTGCTTCGTCTAACCGGCTCCCTACAGCTCCAGCCGCTGCCGGACCATGATGGCGGCGCCCGTCGCAACCGCATCCTCTCTCAGCATGCCTTTGGAAAATTCGGGCTTGTATTGCGGGAACCAATACGTATTTTTTTGCGCGACCTCCACGGCCGTCCGGAAAAACAATTCATGGGAGTTCACCAATGCGCCGCCCAAAATAATATGCTCGGGATGGAACAAATTAATCATGTTGGCCAGCCCGATGCCGAAATAAGCGGCCGACTCCGCAAACAGCTCCTTCACGAAAGGGTCTTCGTTCGCCAGCGCCTTCAGCAGCACGTCGTAGCCGATTTTCTCCGGCGCGACCCCGTACCGGTCGGGCAGCTCGGTTCGCCCCAGCTTCGCCTGGGCCTGCGCTTTGCGGACGATCGCTTCCACGGAAACGAACGACTCCAGCGCGCCGTAATTGCCGTACTCGTGGAGCCGGCTCCCTCCTGCCTGAATAATCATCTGGCCGGCCGCCCCCTCCACGTCGTTCGCGCCGCGAATGAGCCTCCCTTGCGACATCATCGCCGAACGGATGCCCGCTCCCGCATGCACATACAGCATATGCTGCATGTTCGCATAGCGGTGAGCCCACTGCTCGCCGAGCAAAGCCGTATTCGCCCCGTTCTCCAGCACGGCGCGGTAACCGGTCTGCCGCTCGAGCAATTCGCAGATCGGCACGTCGTTCCAGCCCGGCGCGGCAAAATGCAGCGGCTTCTCGATAACGCCGCGCTCCCGGTCGATCGGTCCGACGGCGCCGATGCCGATGCCGATAATGTCGGCCGGCTGAATCTGCAAGTCGTTCAGAAACGACTTCATATAGCCGGCCGCGTGCGCCACGAACTGCTCCGGCGTCATGCCTTCGTCCATTCGCCAATGCACGATGGATCTCGCGTTCATTTGCATATCGAACAGCCCCAAGCTGGATACCACCCGGGAGATGTCCAGCCCGAAGATGTAGCCGTATGTCGGGTTTATTTCGTATAGTATCGGTTTGCGCCCGCCTTTGGATTCGCCGTATCCGGATATCCGCAGCAGCTTTTCGGCCATCATTTCGTCGAGAAGACGGGTCATCGTGCTGCTCGTCAGCGCAAACTCCTCCAGCAGCTCCGCTTTGGACACTTGCCCCCGGTCGGCAATGCGCGAATAAATCAATTTCTTGGAGGACGGAATTATATTTGAAATCAATGGTCCTTGCTCCTTTTGGCGCTTTCGTTCAAATCCCATTATATCGCACTATATCGCACTTGCCCATGATGGCGAATAGGAACTTAATCGACCTACTTTAATCCAAAATGAAATTAAGTAGCTTATTTATGACAAGTATTCAAGACCGGATTAGTCGGTTTTATTGAAAATATCGGCAATTCGCCCCATTTCTTCTGCGGTGTTCAAAAATGATTCATTTAACTTGATACCAATTTGAATTAAAGATGGTATAATAGAAAAGCAATATGCAAGGAGGGAAAACCAATGCCGCAGACGTTATCCGGCAAGGCCGCGCTGCTGCTGTCTCTGTTCTGGAGCTTTGTCCGCATCGGACCGGCCGCGTTCGGCGGAGGGTATGCGACGATTCCGCTCATCGAACGGGAAGCCTTGAATAAGCGGTGGGTGACGCAAGAGGAGATGAACGATCTGCTGTCGCTCGCAAGCTCGGCGCCCGGCGGGACGGCCGTGAACGCTTCCGCCGTCATCGGCTACCGGCTGGCCGGCATTCCGGGAGCCGTAACGGCGGTTGCCGGCATCACGCTGCCGACGTTTATTATCGCGTTCGCGCTGAGCCTTCTGTATTCGGTCTTTCGCGACGTTCATAAAGTACAGGCCGCCCTTCAGGGAATCCAAGGCGCCGTCATTGCGCTTATGATCTGGGCGGCCGTCCGGATGGCCAAGTCCGCCTTGTTCGACGCCACCACGATCGCGATCGCGTCCGTTACGGTGGCCTTGCTTGTTTTTACAAGCGTCAACCCGGTTGCCATCGTGGCGGTCGGCTTGTTCGCCGGCATCGTTCTGATCCGGCTGAAACGGCTGCTGGGGCTTCGGAGCGATACGGAGAAGAAACTGCAAGCTTCGGTCCGGGAAGAAATCCACTATCCGGAATACTACATTTAATCCGACTATAAAAAGGGAGGGACGGTCATGCTCGGGGAGCTGTTTGTCGTATTTCTAAAAATCGGGCTGCTCGCGTTTGGCGGGGGCTATTCGGTCATCGCGATGATCCGGCATGAGGCGACGGCGCGCGGGTGGCTGTCCGACGCCGACTTCCAGAATACCGTCTCGATTGCCGGTATGGCGCCCGGTCCCGTCGCCACGAACAGCGCCACGCTGGTCGGGTACGAAACGGCCGGCATCGGCGGAGCTGTCGCGGCCACGCTTGGGATAGTGCTGCCTTCCCTGCTTCTCATGATCGGGGCGGCCGCCTTTCTGTACCGGATTCACGATAGCGTCTGGGTCAAATCCTCGATGTACGGGCTTCGCCCGATCGTGACGGGGCTTATTTTGTATGCCGCCATCCATTTCGGGCTGACGGGGAACGGCGAGCCGTTCGTCAGCTGGACGACGTTCGCCACGCTCGCGATCAGCGGCGGCGCGTTGCTCGCCCTTTTTAAATACAAGCTGCATCCGCTTGCCGTTATCGCCGCTTCCGGGGTAGCCGGCATCGTGCTTTTTTAAGACCGGGTCGATTCCAATAAAGGATTACGGCTGACGTCCGGCGAATTGATTTCATAACGCCATTCTATTCCAGGAGGAGGGTTTTCGTTATGATTGCAAAACCGCAGCAAGGAGAATACAACCCTTTTTACGACACTTACATCGGCAAAATCCCCGAAGGCGACCTGATCGCCGTGCTGGAGCGCCAGCAGGAGGAGACCGTCAAGCTGCTCGGCGAATTGCCGGAGGACAAGCATCTGTACCGGTATGCGCCGGACAAATGGACGCTTAAGGAAGTGCTCGGACATATCATCGACAATGAACGGATCATGAGTTTCCGCATGATGTGCATCGCCTACGGCGAGCAGAAGCCGCTGCCCGGCTACGACCAGGATGAGTACATGGCGAGCGATCCATACGCCGGCTGCACGCTGCCGCAATTGTTGGAGGAATATAAGCTTGTCCGCCAAGCTACGATTGCGCTGCTCAAGCGGCTTCCGGAGAAGCTGCTTGCCAACCGGGGAACCGCAAACGGCGGTCCGGCATCCGCGCGGGCGTTCGCCTATATTATTGCCGGACACGAGCTGCACCATATGTCCATTATTAAAGAGCGGTACCTCTAGTTCGGTCCATCGCCGCCTCATTGCCGGAGCTGAAGGCTTCGCTTCCCTTACCGGGCCGCGAAGCCTCTACGCCCTCCGGCAGCATAATCTTCGTCCTACTACAGCCAGATACCCGCTTCGACTCCCGCAGCAAAGAGGAAACCGACTTTCTTTCATTCTTGTCAGAGCACGTACGGTGCGGCTTCAACCTTACGCCCGAGCTCATATCCGCACACCCAAAAAAAGACGACATCCCCCCAAAAAATCAAACGCTTACATATTGCTCCGGACGCTTCTATAATGGAAGACAGCCTTAATCGAATGCATTTATTCCCGTTCACGAAGGAGATGCATGTTCATGTCATGGTTAACCGTTCAATCGCTAACGATCGAGTATCGCGAGCATCTGCTCGGCACCGGCCTGGGGAAGCCGCGTTTCAGCTGGACGCTGGATTCGGATCGGAGAGGAACGATGCAGCGCGCTTACCGGCTGCAGCTTGCGGCGGAAGGCGGCAGCTTCGATTCGCCGCTCTGGGATACCGGCCGAGTGGAGTCGGACGAGTCGCTTCACATCGTATACGGCGGGCCGGCGCTCGCGTCCCGGACCGGCTACCGCGTGAGGGTGAAAGTATGGGACAACTTCGAGGCCGAGTCGGAATGGAGCGCAGAGGCGAAGCTCGAGACGGCGCTGTTCTCTCCCGAGGAATGGCAGGCCCGCTGGATTACGCCGGACGATAAAGACATCCCGGCCGACGCCAAGCCGGCTTTTCTGCTGCGCCGCAGCTTCGAAGTCGCGTCTCCGGTCGTTTCCGCCCGCATATACGCGACGGCCGCCGGCGTCTACGAAATTTATTTGAACGGGGCCAAAGTGTCGGACGATTTGCTCGCTCCCGGCTGGACCAGCTACCGTCACCGTCTCCAGTATCAAACGTACGACGTCACGGATGCGCTGAAGACCGGAGGCAACGGCATCGGCATCATGCTCGGCGACGGCTGGTACCGGGGCGGACTCGGCTTCGACGGCCGCAACTATATGTACGGAGATTGCCGCGCCGCTCTGCTGCAGCTCCATATCCGTCATGAGGACGGCACGGAATCGGTGGTTTCGACGGACGATAGCTGGCGGGCGGCGCTTGGGCCGGTGCTTTATTCGAACATCTACCACGGCGAAACGTATGACGCCCGCCTCGAACAAGCCGGCTGGTGCGAATACGGCTTCGACGATTCGTCGTGGAGCGGCGTCCGCTTGCCCGACTTGCCGTACGACCGGCTGGTGGCTCAAGAGAATTGGCCGACCCGCGTCACGGAGACCATCCGCCCGATCGGTCAATGGGTAACGCCGGCGGGGGACCGTATTCTGGACATGGGACAAAACATGGTCGGCCGCGTCCGAATGGCCGTGCAGGCTCCGGCGGGCACGCGAATTACGCTGCGCCACGCGGAGGTGCTGGACAAGGACGGCAACATCTATTTCGGCAACCTTCGCCCTGCCAGGCAGACGGTCGAATATATCGCGAAAGGCGGCGGCGTCGAGAGCTACGCTCCCCATTTTACGTTCCAAGGCTTCCGGTATGTGAAGGTGGAAGGTTTCCCGGGGCAGGAGAACGGGCTGCCGCTCGACGCATTCGTCGGGGAAGTCATTCATTCCGACATGCCGCCTGCGGGACAATTCTCGTGCTCCGACGACCGGGTGAACCGGCTGCAGCGCAACATTCAGTGGGGGCAGCGCGGCAACTTCCTCGACGTGCCGACGGATTGTCCGCAGCGCGACGAGAGACTCGGCTGGACCGGGGACGCCCAGGTGTTCATCCGCACCGCTTTGTTCAATTACAACGGCGCCCCGTTCTTTACGAAGTGGCTGCGCGACGTGAAGGCGGAGCAGCACGAAGACGGCGGCATTCCGTTCGTCGTGCCGGACATCGTCGGCGGCGCCAACTCCGCCGCATGGGGAGACGCCGCCGTCATATGCCCGTGGCATGTGTACCAATATTACGGCGACCGCCGGCTGCTCGCCGAGCAGTACGAAAGCATGAAGCGGTGGGTGGAATATATTCGGGCGCAGGGAGACAATGAGTATCTGTGGAATACCGGCTTCCACTTCGGCGACTGGCTGGCGCTCGACGCCAAGGAAAACAGCTATACCGGAGCAACGCCGAAGGAGCTCGTGGCGACCGCTTTCTACGCTTACTCCACAAGGCTGCTGAGGGATGCCGCCGACGCGCTTGGCTATGCGGAGGATTCGAACCGCTACAGCGAGCTGCTGGAGCGGATTACGGAAGCATACCGGAGCGAATTCATGACGCCGACGGGACGAATGGCTGCACCGACGCAGACGGCACACGTTCTGACGCTTATGTTCGGTCTCGCCGACGACGCGGTAAAAGCGCGGGTAGCGGAAGACTTGAACAATCTGATCGTCGAGAACGACTACCACCTGACAACGGGCTTCGTCGGCACGCCTTATCTCTGCTTAACGTTGTCGGAGCACGGGTATCACACGACGGCCGTCCGTCTCCTGCTTCAGGACAGCTACCCCGGCTGGCTGTACTCGGTGTCCAAGGGAGCCACGACGATCTGGGAGCATTGGGACAGCATCAAGCCGGACGGATCGTTCTGGAGCGACGACATGAATTCGTTTAACCATTATTCCTACGGCGCTGTCGGCGATTGGATGTACCGCAAAGTAGCCGGACTCGACATGGACGGCTCGTCCCCGGCATTCAAGCGGATCCGCATCGAGCCGCTGTTCGGCTCGACGCTGCTTGACCGCGCGGAAGCGTCCTACCGGTCAATGTACGGCTTTGTGAAGTCGGGCTGGACCGTAAACGGAAGCCGGATCGAAGTTTCGGCTGCGATTCCGGCGAATACAACGGCGGTTATCGTGCTGAAAGGGGCATCGGCCGCCGGCGTAACGGAAAGCGGTTCCGCCTTGTCGGGCGGCGCGGCGGGCGTCAAGAGCTTCCGGGAAACGTCGGACGGGCTCGAAATCGAGGTCGGTTCGGGCGAATACCGTTTCGCTTACGAAAGCCCCGGCCTGTTCCGGCAAAGCTACAGCGACCGGACGCGGCTCAGCGAAGCGCTGATGGACGGCCGCGCCGTCGAGGTGCTGAAGCGGCATGCGCCCCAGCTGCTGGACGGCGCTGCGGTTCATATCGCGAAGCCGCTCTCCTTTAAGCAAATTGCCGAGAACGGCATGCTGCGGGTGTCCAGAGAAACCGTCGACCGCATCTTGAAGGAGCTGTCGGAAGCCGAAGCTTTAGCTTGATCCGGCGGCGATCCGCCGGTGAATCCCCATGACACCGTAACAATGGCTGCATGGCCTTAAAGCATTTAAAGCGATTCCCGCACGGCTTGAACGCTCGCCGGGAATCGCTTTTTTTTGCTGGCCGCGGCTTCCTCCCTCCGCTATAAGAAAACCTCGATCGAGCCTCTCGAAGCGTCTCGAAGATGAGCGACCGCGTTTAAAGGCAGGTTCTAGTGCCAACTGGAAAGATCTATAGTATGCTATATGCTAAAGTTGTACCAAACTTAAGCTTTCCGATGCGGTAATAAAACCTAGATCAATTCGAGGTAATAAAAGGAATTTCCATTCAAAGGTGATCTCATTGTTCAAACGTTCGTTCTACAGCCTGCTCACGACGCAAACCGTCGCCAACGCGGCGGACATTTTATATATTACGGCGCTGACCGTGCTGGTGTTGGAGCAGACGTCCTCCTTGCTGTCCGCCGTGTTCATCCCGCTTCTTCGGGTCGGAGCGCAAATGATCAGCAGTTTTCTCGCGCCGCTTCTGCTCGCCGTGTATCAGCTGCCGTTTCTGTTGTTCGTCTCGCAAGGGGTGCAGCTGCTGTTTTTCGCGGCGCTGGCCGCCTATTTGCAATACGGGCCGCAGGAGCCCGCGCTGGCGGCGGTGCTGGCGCTCGTATTCGCCATGTCGTTCATGGACGGCTGGACGACGCCCGCCCGCAACGCGCTTATCCCGCGCCTCGCACCCGGCGACAGTCTTATGAAAGCCAACAGCCTGATGGCGCTCAGCGACCGGATCGTCCAGTTTGCCGGCTGGGGGCTTAGCGGGCTGCTCGTTTCCGTCATCGGTCCGGAGCCGACCCTTCTTCTTGCCGCCGTTTGTTACGCCGCCTCGTTCCTGTTCACGCCGCTGATTCGGGACCCGTTGGAGCGGAAAGGCCGCTTTTGGGCGCATCCCCGGACTGATGTGAAAGAACACCCGGCGCGCACCGAACCGGATTCCCGGCTGCAAACCGGACCGAAGTCCGGGCCGCAGCCGTTGGCCGCGGAACAATCCGGACCGGATTCGAAAGTGAAGACAACGACGCCCGGAGCCGGTTCCAAGGGGAAGCTCGCGCTGCTTCGCGAAGGATTCGGCTTCATCGCCGTTTCGCCGAGATTAAGAACGCTTGCCGTTATCGATATCATCGAAACCTTAGGCGCTACGGTATGGGTCGGCGCTTTTACGCTTGCGTACGTGCAGGACGTATTGGGCCAAGGGGAAGCCTGGTGGGGCTACATTAACGCCGTCTATTTTGCCGGAACCGTCATCGGCAGCTTCGGCGTATTGACCCTCGTCCGAAAACTGCGGAACCGCGTTTATGGGGCCATGCTGGCCGGCATGGCGTCGTACGCCGTGCTGACCTTCTTATACGCATTCGGCGAATGGCCGCCGGCCGCGCTTGTTCTCGTCCTGCTTATGGGTCCGGTCGCCGAGCTCGCTTACATTGCCCGGCAGACGCTCATTCAGCAAAGCGCGGATGCGGCAATCCTCCCGAAAGTGACGGCCGCGCAAAACACGATCGTCAGCTTCACCAGCATGGTCTCGCTGTTGCTTCTCGGGTGGGCGGCCGACCGGCTCGGCATCGTCGCCGTTTATGTGCTGACGGCGGCTCTTACCGTCTGCGCCGTTCTGTTCGGCTTGCTGGCGCGGCGCGCCTTCGCGGCAAGTTCCGCGGCTAAGGCGGATGCCGCCGCGGTACAGCACCAATAGCCGGCTCTCTCGCATAGGTTCTGCCCCTGCCCCTGAACGGCTGCCCGTCTTGGCGAAACCGCCATATCGGGCAGCCCTTTGTCCATTGCCTCGCGAATCCGCTTCCGGCTCCCTTCTCAATTACGCATGGGGAAACGTACCGCACTCAGATTCCTTTCCGCCTTATCTCGCCCCTCACTCCTGCCCGTACCAAGCCTCCTCCAGCAGCTCGCCGTTGATGCCGATGGCCGCAAGCGCCCCCGTCGACGCCGCCGTCACGACTTGATACAGCTCCGTCGCGGCATCGCCCGCGCTGTAGACGCCCGGGACGTTCGTTTTGCCGTAGGCGTCCACGGCGACGGTTCCCGACGGCGTCAGCCGGCAGCCCAAGGTCTGCGGCAGGTCCGATCCGGGCGCAAGCCGCGGCGTAAAGAAAATGCCTTTGCAGGCGATAGTGATTCCGTCCTGCAGAATGACGCATTCCACGATGCCGTACGTCGATTCGATGGCTCGAATCGACGCCTCGAATACGGGAATGCGATGGCGGTCCAGCTCGGCGCGTTGTCCCGGGGTTAGTCCGTCGGGACCGTTCGTGCACAGAACCGTATCGTTCGTCCAACCCGACAGCAGCATCGCCGAGTGCATCGCTCCATCACCTCTCGCAATAAGGACAAGAGGCTGATCCCTCATCTCCCAACCGTCGCAATAGGGGCATACGAAGGCGCTTTTGCCGTACACCTCCGCAAGCCCGTTGATCTCAATAGGCAGATCTTTTTTGCCGACGGCAAACAGCAGCTTCCGGCTCCGGTACATCGCCCCTGTCTTCGTCCCGATCCAAAAATCGCCGTCGCGTCCGGATACCGCCACAGCCGTATCCTCCGCGAATCGAACGGACGGATAAGCGCCGATCTGTTCCTTCGCCAGCTTGCGGAACTCGCCCGGATTCATGCCGTCCCGGGTCAAAAAACCGTGCGATTCGCGCGTCACCCGGTTCCGCGGCCGCTCTTCGTCGATAACGATAACGCTCCTTCTCGCTCTGCCTAGCACCAGAGCAGCGTTCAGCCCGGCCGGACCGCCGCCGATAATGGCGACATCGATAAGCTGTTCCATCCGCCTCAACCTCCTATCGCTTTTCCTCGTTATGTATGTCATCGCAACGATCGCTCTTTTGTCGGCCTCCGACGAGACGGCTCGCGACGCCGCTGACATTATGTATATGACGGCACATGCCGTATTCAATACAAGCCTGAGGATTTGACGGAGTTCGTAAGAAGAATGACCTTACACGTATGAAATATACTTGATAAAGACGGACTACTGTGATAGTCTTGAAGTGGTTTAGACTATTGCAATAGTCCAAAGGAGGGTGGAGGATTGAAAGTCAAGTTATTTGATTCTGAATTGAAGGTCATGGATATTTTGTGGAAGGAAGGGCCAACAACCGCCAAGGAACTCGTTGCCCTCTTGAAAGAACAAGTGGGCTGGAACAAGAATACCACTTACACCGTTATTAAAAAGTGTATCGAAAAGGGCGTCATTGAAAGGATCGAACCGAATTTTTTGTGCCGGCCGGCTATTTCGAAGGAACAGGTACAGGAGCAAGAAACGACGGAACTCATCAACAAAGTATTTGACGGCTCCGTTGATCTGCTTTTTGCGTCTCTTTTGGGCAGAAAAAATCTATCCGCCGAGGAAATACAAAAGCTGAAGCAAATTGTAAGTAAATTGGAATGAGGCGTTTATTCTGATGAATATCATTCAAACAAGCTTTTCAGCGGTCGCCCTCATTATTGTAGTCGTTATCATTCGAGCGCTTGCTTTGCACAAATTGCCGAAGAAAACTTTCCTTGTACTGTGGGGAGTGGTTGTCGTTCGATTGCTTCTTCCGGAACCTATCCCCTCGCAGTTCAGCTTTTACACAGCATTAAATACGGTGAAACAGATGCTCGCCGAATGGTCGGCGCCTCCTCATCCCGAGAACATGGGTGACATTTCTTATGCAGATACTATTCCTGCTGCCGTTCAACCTATATTCATAAACGCTTCAACCGTACCTCTTTCATCCGTAACGATTGTTTGGCTAAGCGGCTTCTGTTTATGCGCCATGTTTTTCATCGCAACCTATCTGAAGGCTATTAGGGAATTTCAAACGTCTTTGCCTGTCGACAACGATTTTGTTGTCCGTTGGATCCATGAGCATTCCATACGGCGCTCCGTACAAATTAGACAGTCCGATAAAATCACTGCCCCATTGACCTATGGCCTATTCCGCCCTCAAATTCTTTTACCCAAAACGATGGATTGGACGAATGAAGCCAGGCTTCGTTTTATTTTAACCCATGAGCTTGTGCATATCAGACGTTTCGACGCGCTGACAAAATGGCTGCTGGCCTTTGTATTCTGTTTGAATTGGTTTAATCCCTTTGTATGGGTGATGTATGTATTGGCAAACCGCGATCTTGAGCTGTCCTGCGATGAAACGGTCTTAAAGATACACGGGGAAAGCTTCAAATCCGCATATGCCATGACGCTAATAGACATGGAGGAACACAAGACCAAGCTGTCGCTGTTGAATAGCCATTTTAGTAAAAACGCTATTGAAGAAAGGATAGTGTCCATTATGAAAATAAGGAAATTTTCTTTGACCGCATGCATACTAGCTGCTGCCGTTATCCTTGGCTCGGCAACGGTATTTGCCACAAGTGCGGCACAATCCTCCGAACATGTAAGCGGACAAAACGCGGCAAGCGATAAAGCCGGAAAAGGGCCCGATCTATGGAGCGACGATGATTCTCTTGCGGTCGAAAGAGTAGCGAGCGGAAAATATTCGAATTCCTACAATAAAATTCCGGCGGGGGACGCTCAAACATTTGGCGGGTATGCTCTTCATGAAGGTGATCAAGTAGCGTTGAATTACTCGAATACCGGCGGCAAACTTGAGGTCCGAATATTGGAATATACGGATCGGACCCCTCTCGATGGAAAGCTGGTGGACAACGGCTCCGAGATGACCATAACGAAAGGCGGAAACTATTATTTTCTTATTCAAAATCTTTCGCAAAACGAAACTCCAAGCGAAAACGTGAAAATTGAAATTAAAATCAACTGATGCTAAGTATGAAAAATCAAGCCTGCGGCGCTTAGCCGCAGGCTTCTGCCAGCAGAGAATACCCGCTTTATCTCCCCTCATCGGGAAACCCGCTTCTTGTCCATCGCCTACATGGCAGAAGGAGATTGCAGCAGCTGCGTAAACTGCTCCCATGTTAATGGATCCGTCGGAAGCTCCTGTTCGAAGGCAACCGGCTTATTGATGCCGTTATATTCGGTGTCGAACCGAAGATCCAGCTTCCCTGACACCCGCTCGGCCCCGGAGACTGTGTCCTTCCATTCGACGTTAATGGTCATAGATTGATAATGGACATATCCGTCCCGGATCGCCGATACGATCGAAATATCGTTAACCTTCAGACCCGCCTTCAACCTTTCCGTCAGCCCGTCCGAGCCGGCAGCCAGATCGCCCTTCCATTGTTCAACCCGCTCCTTCGTTACGTTCAACAACTTTAAATACTCCGCGTTGTCGAGCAGCAGGTCGTAAAGCCCGGGCAGCAGCTTGCCCGTCACGGCAGCCGCCGCATCGGCCTGGTTCTGAGGCGTAATGCCAAATCGGATCACCCGCTCCGCCTTTACGCCCTCCGGCAATCCGGCATCCTTCGTTTCAAGCTCGGAGAAGTAACCGTCCCCGTCAAAAGACGTCATGATCAGCTTCTGAACATCCCCCGCAAGCAGTTGGCGGTTGGCCGCAACATCTCCCTCCGCGTCCTTCGAAGCATTGTTCTGCTCTTGAAGCGCCAGCTCAATATATTTATCCGTTGCCGCTTCCGGCAGCGGCAACGCGGGCAGCGCCGGCAGCTTCATATACAGTTTATCCCCGGTCGCTATCATCGGCACGTTAAGCGTCACGCCCCCGCCGGCCAGCTCCAGCTGCAGCTTCCAATCCGTCCGGAACGGCTCCTTCCGATACTCCGTGTTCATATGCAGCTTGCTTCCTTTCAGTACCGTCGCGACATAACCGGCGGAAGCCGCTTTGTCGCCTTGAACCGGTATGTTCGCCTCATGGATCGTTACGGTCGTTTGCGCCGAATAGGACTCCGCCGCGGCCGTCTTCTCCATCGCCTTCAGAAGCGCTTCCTTCGGCGAACCGCCGTTCGTGCAACCCGAAAGCACGATTAATACGACCATAATGGCGATCGATACAATGATCGATCTCTTCCCCTTTTGGATCGACAACGTTATCCCCTCCTCTTCCCTATAACGCGCCATACCCATTCTATAGCATAACACGCCGTAATTGAAGCGGATGCCCGATCGTCCGGCTAATGAAAACAAAAAAAGAGAGGCTTTGCGCCCCTCTCTTCGCTGCTTCGGTTTCGAGCCACCCGTCCGGATCAACCTTCCGGATTGTTGTGGCTGACATGGTTATGCTGCTTCGTTTTTTTCGATCCGGACATCGGCGCTTGCGGCTGATTGCTTCCGTCGTTGCGCGCTCTTCTCCGATCCTCTTCCGGTCTCGGGACCGGGATGCTTTTCGACTTCCCTACTGTCATGGTTGCTTCCCCCTTTAGCTGCGCTGATGCTCCAAGTCGGTCGGTTCATCGTGATTCAGCGCATCCTGATGCCTGCGGTCCATGGAGTCCTGCTCCAGCTGCTGGGCCTGATGCGAGTTGACCGGATTTTTATCCAGCTCCTGCACCACGTTGAACAAATTTTTATCGGACGTGCCTTTCGCTTTGGTCATGTTGACGGGCAGCCTCCCTACGCATGCGTCAGCTGATGAAGCGCTTGGGCGCATTCATGCAGATGGCGGGTGTAATCGGATATAAGCTGTTGAATAATATCGGTTCGTTCATCCACGTGGATGCCGTCTCTCTCCACATCGATCAGCTCGGCTTTCACCTCGCGGCTGTCGACATACGTCACTTTAAAATCAAGGGAATACTTCTGATGACCGGCTATGTCGATCGTTACTCGTAATGCGTTCGCTTGCGACTCGTCCGGGACGACCGTGCACGAATCGGTTTGGTTGATCCGGTCGGGCAATACCCGCTGCCAAGCTTCCGCAAGCTGCTGCGAATCGATGCGCAGTTCGTCGTTTTTACCCATAGATAGCACCTCCACATCCATTAAGATGCGATAAGGCCGGGCGATTTATACGGTCAAGCCGAGCCGATTCAATCCTTGTTAAAGGGACTTTATGGCGAGAAAGAGAAGTCAATGAAAGGCAATCCCTCCGAAAAAGAAAAAACGCCCAGAGGCGTAATCGCCTCCGAACGCTTATCACGAGTATGTATGGCGGAGAGAGTGGGATTCGAACCCACGTGGGCTTGCACCCTAACGGTTTTCAAGACCGCCCCGTTATGACCGCTTCGGTATCTCTCCATCGTATGATCGCCAAAATAGGACCACAAATATCATTGTACCATAGGTCAAAAACGCCAAGCAACCGCCAATTTCTGACCTATGGCACTCATGAAAAGGTTAAGCCTTCGGACGGATTTCGGATATGCCGCCCATATACGGACGAAGCGCTTCCGGTATGATCACCGAGCCGTCAGTCTGCTGGTAATTTTCAAGAATGGCGGCAACCGTACGCCCTACCGCAAGACCCGAGCCGTTCAGCGTATGCACGAATTCCGGCTTGCTCTTCGCGTCGCGGCGGAACCGGATATTCGCGCGGCGAGCCTGAAAGTCTTCGACATTCGAGCAAGACGAAATTTCGCGGTAAGTGCCCGCGCTCGGCAGCCATACTTCGAGATCGTACGTCTTGGCTGCGGAGAAGCCCATATCGCCCGTGCACAACGTCAACACGCGATACGGCAGTCCGAGCAGCTGAAGCACGCGCTCCGCATTGGCCGTCATCTTCTCCAGCTCGTCGTACGAATCTTCCGGCTTCGTCAGCTTGATCAGCTCGACTTTGTTGAACTGATGCTGGCGAATCAACCCGCGCGTATCGCGGCCGGCCGCGCCCGCTTCGGAGCGGAAGCACGCGCTGTAGGCGACGTAGTACTTCGGCAACTCCTCGGCCGACATAATTTCTTCGCGGTGCAGGTTCGTCACCGGCACTTCCGCCGTCGGGATCAAATAATAGTCGGAATCCGTCAGCTTGAACAGATCCTCCTCGAACTTCGGAAGCTGCCCCGTGCCGATCAAGCTGTCGCGATTGACGATATAAGGCGGCAGCACCTCTTCATAGCCGTGCTGATCGCTGTGCAGATCCATCATAAAGCTGATGAGCGCGCGCTCCAACCGGGCACCGAGCCCTTTATAGAAGACGAAACGCGAGCCCGTCACTTTCGCCGCCCGTTCAAAATCGAGAATATCGTTCTCCTGCGCGATTTCGTAATGCGCCTTCGGCTCGAAATCAAACGCCGGAACGTCGCCGACACGGCGGATTTCCACGTTGTCCTCTTCCGAAGCTCCGACCGGCACGCTTTCGTGCGGGATGTTCGGAATAGAAATCGCAAGCTCCGTCACTTCGGCATCGAGCTCCCGCAGACGGTCGTCCAGCTCTTTAATCCGGTCGCCGACTTCGCGCATTTCAGCAATAAGCGCCTCGGCGTCGCCGCCGGATTTTTTCAGCTTCGCCACTTCCTGCGAGACGGTGTTGCGGCGGTTCTTCAACGCTTCCGTTTCTTGAATGAGATCGCGGCGCTGCGCGTCCAAAGCCGGGAATCCGGCAATCAGGTCAAGCGACTTGCCGCGGTTGCGCAAAGCCTGCTCGACTTTGTCGAATTCGTTTCTTAACAATTTTACGTCAAGCACAATCGGTAAACCCCTCTCTGAAGGGAAAATAGTTAATTCGTCGCGTGCGCGGCACGTTCTTTCGCCATTCGGACGAAATAAGCGTGCAGGCTGTAGTCGTCGGTCAATTCCGGATGGAAGGATGCCGCCAGCAGATGCCCTTGTCTCGCTGCGACGATCTCGTCGTTATAGGTCGACAGCACCTCTACTCCGGGTCCCACTTCTTTAATAAGCGGCGCGCGGATAAATACGGCCCGAACGGGCTCGTCGATTCCTTTAACCGACAGATCGGTCTCGAAGCTTTCGCGCTGACGGCCGAACGCATTGCGCGCCACGGTCATGTCCATCAGCTTCAGATGCGCTTCTTCCTGCCCGTCAATGCGATCCGCAAGCACGATCAAGCCGGCGCAAGTGCCGAATACCGGCTTGCCCTCGCCGGAGAAGGCGCGAATCGCATCGATAAAATCATATTTGCGCATCAGCTTGCCGATCGTCGTGCTCTCCCCTCCGGGAAGAACAAGCCCGTCAAGCTCCTGCAATTGCTCCTTTTGCTTAACGGCGACCGCTTCCGCGCCCGCCGCCTCCAAGCTTCGTATATGCTCCGCTACGGCGCCTTGCAACGCCAATACCCCAATCTTCATCGTTCCAACACGCCTTTCTGAACTTAAGAAGCAACGACTTCATCGTCCTTGATCAAAGGATAAAGCGCTTCGTCAAAAAATAAGCCGGTCAACAGTGAAGCTTATCCTTTCGTATCTTTCAAGCGCAAACGGCCGCCGCCTTCCTGAAGGAAGGACGGGACCGTCTCGCCGTGAACAGATAAGCCTCAGCCCCGATTGGGTCAATTCGTTAAATGCCGCGGTCTTGCATCCGTTCGGACGTGTGCAGCTTCGAAATCTCGATGCCCTTCATCGGCGTGCCGAGGTTTTTGGAAACTTCCGCGATCAGCTTATAATCCGTATAGTGCGTCGTTGCTTCCACGATCGCGCGCGCGAACTTCTCCGGGTTGTCGGATTTGAAAATGCCGGAGCCGACAAAGACGCCATCCGCGCCAAGATGCATCATAAGCGCGGCGTCAGCCGGAGTCGCTACGCCGCCCGCGGCAAAGTTGACGACCGGCAGCTTCCCGTTCTCGTGTACGCCAAGCAGAAGCTCGTAAGGAACGCCCAGCACCTTCGCTTCGTTATACAGTTCGTCCTTGGACATGCTTTGCACCTTGCGGATTTGCGAATTGATGAGACGCATATGGCGGACGGCTTCCACGATGTTGCCGGTTCCCGGCTCGCCTTTCGTGCGGATCATCGCCGCGCCTTCCTGAATGCGGCGAAGCGCTTCGCCCAAATCTTTGGCGCCGCATACGAAAGGAACGGTGAACTCGCTTTTGTCAATGTGGAATACGTCGTCGGCCGGCGTCAGCACTTCGCTTTCGTCCAAATAGTCGACGCCGAGCGCTTCCAGCACTTTCGCTTCCACATAATGTCCGATGCGGGCTTTCGCCATAACCGGGATGGATACGACTTTCATAACCTCTTCGATAATCGTCGGATCCGCCATGCGAGCCACGCCGCCGGCGGCGCGAATGTCGGAAGGCACGCGCTCAAGCGCCATGACGGCGGTTGCGCCGGCAGCTTCCGCGATTTTTGCTTGCTCGGCATTCATGACGTCCATAATAACGCCGCCTTTTTGCATTTCGGCCATACCGCGTTTAACACGAGTTGTTCCTGTCTCCATTTGTCCATATCCTCCTATAAGGTAGCCAACTTGTCGATCGTATACCGTTTTTATTGCAATATAAGGATTTATAGGTTTGCGCTTTTCAAAATATAAGGCCCATAGATGTTTACTCTTATATCGCCTTACATTTCCCGCCGAAACCGTCTGTCCCTCGATAGGAAGACGTAGTTGTTCCGGCTTGCCGCCTTATATTTCTCGCCGAACGGTTCGTCCTTCGAATAAGGACAGAATGCTTGTCTAACCATTTATTTTACAGTATTGCCTTAATTCCGACAACCCTTCTAGGCTTAGTCAGAGGACATTTGCCGATTTTAGAACAAATCCAGGATGCCGTTAAACAAATCGCTGAAGAAATTGCCGATACTGCGGAACGTCAAGCGGAACCAGCCGGCTTTCTCCACCGGTTCGGCCGCTACCAGGTTGACCGTCTGTTCCGTCTTTTTGCCTTCTTCGTCCGTATACGTATACGTTACCGTACCGATTTTCTGGCCGGCCTCGATTGGCGCGACAAGTTCGTCTTCGCCCGGGATTTGCTTTGCCGTCAGCTCGATTTTCGGTTCAGCGCCTTTCTTCACGTAGAACGATACGTCGGCATCGGTTACGACCGGCACCGTAGTTTTAACGCCTTTTTTCAGTTTTACCTTTTCGACCGATTCTACAACCGATTTCGCCGGAACCGCCACTTTCTCTTCAAACGTGCTGAAAGCGTAATTGTACAGCTTGGCCGTTTCCGTAAAACGGGCGCCCATCGATTCGGTGTTCATGACAACGCTGATGTAACGGACGCCGTCGCGCATGACGGTACCGGTGAACGTGTAACCCGCCTTCGAAATATAACCAGTTTTCATGCCGTCAACGCCTTGATAAGCGTATTGCTTGAAGTTCTGGATCGAAGAGTTCGACTCCAGCATCCAGTTGTAGTTGATCATCGGATCCTCGTCCCGCTCGCGGAACTTGTATTGCTGGATTTTGGAATATTCCAGAAATTCCGGATGCTTCGTCAGAATGTTGCGGGCAAGCGTCGCCATATCCCGCGCCGAGATGACCGTCGTGTCCAGAAGGCCCGTCGCGCTTGTGAAATGAGCGGAGGTGAGTCCCATCTCTTTGGCCGTCTCGTTCATCTTCTCCACAAACTTCTGTTCCGTTCCGGAGATATGGTCCGCCAGCGCGATCGTCGCGTCGTTCGCGGATCCTACCGCCATTGCGATATACAAATCTTTAACCGTATGTTGATCGCCTTGGGCCAAATAAATTTGCGAACCGTCCGCAGGCGTCGATGCCGCCTCCTCCGAAACGGTCACGACCGTATCCCAAGACAAACGTTTATTCGATATTTCTTCCAGGACGATATATTCCGTCATTAGTTTGGTCATGCTTGCCGGCGGGCGCGGAGCATCAGCGTTCACTTCATACAATACTTGTCCCGTATCCGCCGCCATCAAGATCGCGGAAGATACATTCAATCCCAGCGAATTGTCCACCCATTCCCCGCCAGGCGTGCCCGCTGCATGCGCACCAGTCGAACCGAGCGAGAGCACTACCAACCATACTGCCATAAACGATGCTGCTACTGTCCGCAGTCGCTTCGGTCTAACTATTGCTTTCAATGCAGTCTCTCCCTTTCTCCCATGTATTTTACCGTAGCTATTGTATCATATAGACAAGTAGGATTAAACCTTCGGGGAACGGGTTTTAAGCCGCCTCCGCCCTGAAGGGAAGGAACCATAAGCTCTTATGGGGAGACAAGCCGTTTAAGCCCAACGGATAGCGGTTTCCGGCAGCGATAATGTCATATTTTTTCGGTTTAAGTCACGCCCGCGTTAGAGCCCATTCCGAAAATTACCACTCCGATCAGACGCCTTTCATTGTACAAAAAATAGGCAGAAGCTCCGCCGAAGCGTAACCTCTGCCTACGTTAATGTGTTTATCCAGATTCCGATTAAAGCGAGTAGTTCGGCGCTTCTTTCGTAATTTGAACGTCATGCGGATGGCTTTCGCGAAGACCCGCGCCCGTAATCCGAATAAACTGCGTATCGTTGTTCAGCTCTTGGATCGTTCTTGTTCCGCAGTAGCCCATGCCGGAGCGCAAGCCGCCGATCAGCTGATGCACGGTGTCCTTCAGAGGGCCTTTGTAAGGAACGCGTCCTTCGATGCCTTCCGGAACAAGCTTGCTGACGTTTTCGCTTTCTTGGAAGTAACGGTCTTTGCTTCCGGCTTTCATCGCTGCCAAGGATCCCATGCCGCGGTATACCTTAAAGCTGCGGCCTTGGAAAATTTCCGTCTCGCCCGGGCTTTCGGAAGTGCCGGCGAACAAGCTGCCGATCATAATGGCGCTGGCGCCTGCGGCAATCGCCTTCGTAATGTCGCCGGAGTACTTGATGCCGCCGTCCGCGATTATCGGCACGTTGTATTCGCGTGCGACGGTCGCGCAATCGTAAATCGCCGTAATTTGCGGTACGCCGATACCCGCGATAACTCGAGTCGTACAGATCGAGCCCGGACCGATGCCGACTTTGACGACCGATGCGCCGGCTTCGATCAGCGCGCGGGTACCTTCGCCGGTAGCGACGTTGCCCGCGATGATGACGAGATCCGGATAGGTTGCCCGCAGCTTGCGGACTGCTTCCAAAATGTTATGGCTATGGCCGTGCGCGGAATCGACAACCAAGACGTCGACGCCGGCTTGCACGAGAGCCGCCGTTCTTTCTTCCGTATCCTTCGAGATTCCGACGGCCGCGCCGCACAGCAGACGCCCGTGCTTGTCTTTGGCCGCGTTCGGGAACTGAATGGCTTTCTCGATGTCCTTGATCGTGATAAGGCCTTTCAAAATATTGTTCTCGTCTACAAGCGGGAGCTTCTCGATCTTATGCTTCTGCAGCAGCACTTCCGCTTCCTCCAGCGTCGTGCCGACAGGAGCCGTTACGAGCTCGGTATGGGTCATAACTTCCTTGATTTTGATCGAATAATCGTGGACGAAACGCAAGTCGCGGTTCGTCAGGATGCCGACCAGCTTGCCCGTGTCATCGACGATCGGAACGCCCGAAATCCGGTATTTGCCCATCAGCTCTTCGGCATCGTACACATGGTGTTCCGGCGTCAGAGAGAATGGGTTCGTAATAACGCCGCTCTCCGAACGTTTAACCCGATCCACCTCTTCCGCTTGCTGCGCGATCGTCATGTTTTTATGAATAATGCCGATGCCGCCCTCACGTGCTATAGCAATTGCAAGCGCAGATTCCGTTACCGTGTCCATGCCTGCGCTCAACAACGGAATGTTCAGCTTTACATTCTCGCTAAGTTTGATCGATACATCAACCTCACGTGGCAGAATGTCCGATTTGCGCGGAATAAGCAGCACGTCGTCGAATGTTAGACCTTCCTTGGCGAATTTCGTTTCCCACACGAGTATGTTCCTCCCTTGAATTAGTACCTCTCACGTATATTATTGCAATATTAGCAGAGGGGTCTAGGGCTGTCAAGGCGCCGTACCGGACATTGAGGCGCGCCCTGGAGGAGCGCTCCGACGCTTGTAGTATGGGCAAAGGCTTGAATTCTTACTAAAAGAAATCCGCCAAATACGTGACTGCTTTAGGAATGCGCGCCTCCAACCGGCGGGCGTCTTCTTCCGCCATTCCGCTTGCCCGGCCGATCGCCCGAAGCTCGCCAAGCGTGCGGTATCCGAGCAGCAAGGCAGTCAAGGAGCCGATGTCGATCGACAGGGCGCCGGCGCTTTCAAGCTCCCCGTCATAACGGGTCAAGACAGCCTCGCCGCTTGACTTGATCGTCAGCTCGAAGTCGCCGTTGTTCCAAGGCGCATGTTCGTCGCGTATCCGAATATTGGATTTCGTCTCATCGGCCGACGGGACAAATCCATACTGCGCAACGAACGCCTCCGCGTCGACGATACGCGCCATAAAATACGGCACAATCTCCTGGCCGATACGCGGATTGGGCAGCCTATAGGCAAGCATATCGTCGGACGGCATCGTTAAAGTGACGCTGTCGATCATCGAGTCATGTTGGCCGATATACGTCCAGAGCGCCGAATAGGCTTGATTGTCCAAAGCAACGAATTCCTCAACCGTCATCTTTTTTTCTTTGACCGCGTAGATGATATACCCTGTCGGTTCACCGCTTTCGTTATAATAAACGACGCTCACCTCCGGCTTCGGGCTGAAGACGCGAATGTTCCACCAAGCCCGGGAGCGGCCCAGCATGCCGTTGTAGCGAACGGCATATTGCTCGTAAATGCCGTTAAGCAATTCCGGCTGCCCTTCAACCCTTACCATACGGCCTTCATATGCAGTTTTAGGCGGCAGCTCGCTTGTTTTCAACGTATATTTCTTGTATTCAATATAGGTTTCCCAACCGAATTTGCGGTAAAAGGAAAACGAGAACGGATGAAGCATCGAAATCGTTTGCCCTTCGGCTTTCATCTCTTGAAGGGAATGGCGCAGCAGCTTGGCAACCAAGCCTTGCCTCCGGTACTCCGGCCAGGTGGATACGCCCGCAACGCCGCCCATCCTGAAGGATTGGCCTCCTATGTATACGGGCAAATCCAAAACAGTGAGCTGAGCGGCAAGCTTATCGCCGTCGAATATCCCCCATTTGGCCGACGGCAACTCGGCGTCCTGCTTCTTCCGCTTCTCCAATTCTTCGCGCGATAATTGGTATTGAAACGCAAACTGGGACAATTCCATCCTTGCATCAAAATGCTCTACGCTCAATCGCTTCACTTCATCCGTCATCGTCCAAACCTCCTTATCAATTTCCATCTTTTTCATTATCGCACAGGACGCTTTCCAATGACGAGTTTAGTTGCAGCATAAAACAAAAACAACAAAAAACCTGCCGCATTACATGCGACAGGTTCTTCGTGCTTGGCGACGTCCATTCCGCACCGAATGAATTGGCTTCTGGACATCCTTCGAGGTCGGGATCTGAAGCTTCCTTTGACGCCGGGCCTTCCGCTTTGCCTTTGCTTCGATCCAAGCTTCAGATACTCTCCCGGTTAGAGTGAAGTCGCTTGGCTTCCGGGAACAACAAAAAACCTGCCGTATTTAATACGGCAGGTTCTTCGTGCTTGGCGACGTCCATTCCGCACCGAATGAATACGCTTCTGGATTTCCTTCGAGATCGGGATCTGAAGCTTCCTTTGCTGCCGGGCCTTATGCTTTGCCTTTGCTTCGATCCAAGCTTCAGATACTCTCCCGGTTAGAGTGAAGTCGCTTGGCTTCCGGGAACAACAAAAAACCTGCCGTATTAGATACGGCAGGTTCTTCGTGCTTGGCGACGTCCATTCCGCACCGAATGAATCCGCTTCTGGATTTCCTTCGAGGTCGGGATCTGAAGCTTCCTTTGCTGCCGGGCCTTCTGCTTTGCCTTTGCTTCGATCCAAGCTTCAGATACTCTCCCGGGAGAGTGAAGTCGCTTGGCTTCCGGGAACAACAAAAAACCTGCCGTATTAGATACGGCAGGTTCTTCGTGCTTGGCGACGTCCTACTCTCCCAGGACCCTGCGGTCCAAGT
>NZ_JBHUMY010000040.1:0-40600 GCF_042685365.1 Paenibacillus thailandensis
GGCCGGCGGCGCTGCGCTTCGCGCCACCCGCCGCAGCGGTGCCGCCGCGGCTGCGTCCGGCGCCCGCCGCTGCGCCCGGGCGCTCCTTCTCGGCGCGGAAGCCCCCGCGCCGCTTCTTGCGGCCGCCGTAGCCCGGGTCGGCCACGCCGCGGAAGCCGCTTCGCGGCTTCATGTCGACCATCTCGAAATCGATCGTATGGTCGTCCATGTTCACCCGCGCGACTCGGATTTTCACCTCGTCGCCGATCCGGTACACCTTCGAGGTGCGCTCGCCGATCAGCACCATATGCACCTCGTGGAAGTGATAATAATCGTCCGTCAGCTCGCTGAGACGAATGAGCCCTTCCACGGTGTTGTCCAGCTCCACGAACATGCCGAAGCTCGTCACGCTGCTAATGATGCCGTCGAACTCCTCGCCGACCTTATCGAGCATGTACTCGCATTTCTTCAGCCGTTCCGTGTCGCGCTCCGCGTCGACCGCCACGCGCTCGCGCTCGGACGAATGCTGCGCAATGTCCGGCATGCGCGCCGCCAGCGCGTCGTGGCGCGCCTCCGGCAGCATGCCGCCGTTCTCGAGCACCTCGCGGATCACCCGGTGGATGACAAGGTCGGGATAACGGCGGATCGGCGACGTGAAATGCGTATAGAACTCCGCGGCCAGCCCGAAATGCCCCAAGCTCTCTGCATCGTATTTCGCCTGCTTCATCGAACGGAGCATCATCGTCGAGATGACGGTCTCTTCCTTCGTGCCGCGGATTTCGTCCAGCAGCGTCTGCAGGGCGCGCGGATGAACCGAGTTGCCCTTGCCTTTGACGACATAACCGAAATTGGCCGCGAACTGCATGAAATGCATCAGCTTCTCGCTGTCCGGATCCTCGTGAATCCGGTACAGGAACGGGACGCGCAGCCAGTGGAAATGCTCCGCCACCGTCTCGTTGGCCGCCAGCATGAATTCCTCGATAATTTGCTCCGCGATGGACCGCTCGCGCTTCACGATGTCGACCGCTTTGCCTTCCTCGTCGACGATAACCTTCGCTTCCGTGAAATCGAAATCGACGGCGCCGCGTTTCATCCGCTTCCTGCGCAGCTTCATCGCCAGCTCTTCCATCAGCGCGAACATGTCCAGCAGCCCGGCGTAGCGCTCCTTCAGCTCGGTCTCCGGCTCTTCCTCCGTCGCGGTCAAGATTCGCCGCACGTTCGTATAGGTCATCCGCTCCGTCGTTCTTATGACGCTCGTAAAAATATCATGCCGCACCCGCTTCATCGTCTTCGGGTCAAATTCCATCTGGCAGGACAACGTCAGCCGGTCGACCCGCGGATTCAGCGAGCAGATGCCGTTCGAGAGCCGATGCGGCAGCATCGGGATGACCCGGTCCACCAGATACACGCTGGTGCCCCGCCGGAACGCCTCCTGGTCGAGAGCGGACTTCTCGCGCACATAATAGCCGACGTCGGCAATATGGACGCCAAGCAAATAATTGCCGTTCTCCAGCCGCTTCACGTGAACGGCGTCGTCGAGATCCTTTGCGTCTTCGCCGTCGATCGTCACGATCGTTTCGTTCCGCAGATCCCGGCGCCCCTGCTGTACGATTTCCTCTTCGCTGATCGAGTCCGGCGCCGCTTCCGCCTCGGCCATCACGTCGTCCGGGAACCCTTCCGGCAGCTGGTGCTTGCGGATAATGGACAGGATGTCGATGCCAGGATCGTCCTTATGACCGAGAATTTCGATAATTTCGCCTTCGGCGGCCGACCTTCCTTCCGGATAGGAGACGATCCGGACGACCACCTTCTGCCCCGTTACCGCCCCTTGAAAGCCATCCTTCGGTATAAAAATATCCCGGTTAATCCGCTTGTCGTCGGGCACCACGAAGCCGTAAGCCTCATGATTCTGGAACGTGCCGACCACCTGTTCCACCGCACGCTGGATAATGCGGACGACTTCGCCTTCCATCCGTCCGCCGCCCTCGCTTTTGGACGTGATGCGCACGAAGACGATATCGCCGTTCATCGCGCTTTTCAAATCGTTGGCATGAATGTAAACGTCGGGATGCTCCTTCTCGTCCGGGATGAGAAAAGCAAACCCTTTCGCATGGGCCTGCACCCGCCCGCGAAGCAGGTTCATCCGTTCGGGCACGCCGTAACGGTCGTTGCGGGTGCGCAAGATTTGCCCCGATTCCTCAAGCTCGTTCAATAATTTCAGAAACTGCTTAAACTCTTCCGCGTCCGCGATGCCGAAGCTTTGCTCCAGCTCGCTGTAGGTCATCGGTTTATAAGCGGTTTCCCGCATAAAATCAAGCAGCTCCTGCCCGCTAATCATATATTTGTTCCACCTCGATATCCGGGCCGCGCGAGCAATGCCTGTCTCTTGCATTCCTTGCATCCGGTTGATAGATTGTTATATACCATTTAGTATACACGAAAAAGTTTCCGTATATCCGCATTTCTCGTCCATTTTATAACCCGGCGGTCCAACCTGAAAATATACATAAAAAACCTGCCCTCAGCTTTTCGAAGATGTGCAGCCTTAAAAAGTTTGCAGAGCAAACTCGCTTCGAAAGCAGGGCAGGTTCGGTCTCCCATATCGTTCCGTTTCTCCCATTACGCGATTACCCGTATAACTTGCATATTAAAAAAAGCGGGAAACATCCCGCTTTCGGTATGGCGATTTATTTGACCAGATAAGCGACAATCAAGGCCAGGATAAAAAATCCGAAAGCCAGTCCGATCGTCAGGCGTTGCAAAAACAATTCCAAGCCGCGCGCCTTCGTTTTGCCGAACAGATGCTCCGCGCCGCCGCTGATAGCTCCCGACAAGCCTGCGCTTTTCCCTTTTTGCAAAAGAACTACGGCAATCAAACCAAGCGCAAAAATAATGAGCAAAATTTTCAGAGCGATTTCCACACATTCCACCTCCAACGACAGGAGTTCCGTCATAAACAGATAGTTTCAGTGTAACATATGCCCGTGCCCAATACAATAGTCAGCCTCTGGCATACCCCGCTCTTTGAAAGAAGGCGAAGCTTTTTTTGGCGCTTTCGATGGGGGTCCGGTCGAACTGCGTCTGCTTTACGATGATGTAAGGAATGTCGAGCTCCGCGACAAGCGGCAGCAGCTTGTCGTATCCGACGACGCCTTCCCCCACCTCCGTATCGATATGGCCCACCTTATAATCCCGGAAATGAACGATCGGCGCCCGCCCGGCATAACGGCCGAGCAGCTCTTCCATATCGACATCGGCATACTTCAGCCAGCCAAGATCAAACTCGATCACCATCTCCTCGGGAGAGGTTCGCTTCAGCACCTCTTCGAGAATCCTTTTGCCTTTGCCCAACGATTTCAGCTCGCCGTCCAGATGGCAAAAGCCGAACTGCAGCCCCGCTTCGCGTACCGCATCGCTGCATTGGCGCACAATGTCCACGTATTGGTCCACATCCGCCATAATCGGTTTTTTCGGAAGCGGAAACCAAGGGCTGATCATGTAAGGAATGCCGACTTCCGCCACGTAATCGGCTTGTTTTTTCAAATCGCTCACGATCTTTTTTTGATTCTCGTAATTGAGCGGCGTATGGGCGGAAATGCCGATAAGGCCGTAATCCTCCAAGGCGGCCTTCACCTTCTTCGCCTTCAGGCGGTAGAAGCCGTCAAATTCCACCGCTTCGTAGCCGATGTCTTTTATTTTCTTCAACGTGCCCAGAAAATCAATCTCCGCTTCGTTCCGAAGCATGCTCATTTGTATGCCGATCGTCGGGGTAACCATCCGTCATTCACCATCTTATCGTCAGTCTGGATCTATAAATGCCGTCACTTATTATTAGACGCAGCTTGGGCCCTTATACCAATCCGTTAAAAAAGCGCCTCGCCGGCGGAGCTCGCCATTCGTGTCCAAGCGATCTTCTAGTCTTTATCAAGAGACATGCAAAAAACAGCTCCCGTAGCCGATGCCCGGGAGCTGCCTGTCTCGTTATATGGAAAGCTTACTTGAAGCTTTTCAGGTTGTAGAACGCGGATTTGCCTGCATATTGAGCGGTCGAGCCCAATTGGTCCTCGATGCGGAGCAATTGGTTGTACTTCGCTACGCGGTCCGTACGGGAAGGAGCGCCCGTCTTGATCTGGCCCGCGTTCGTTGCCACGGCGATGTCCGCGATCGTGCTGTCTTCGCTTTCGCCCGAACGGTGGGAAATAACCGCCGTGTAGCCTGCGCGTTTCGCCATTTCGATCGCGTCGAACGTTTCCGTCAGCGTGCCGATCTGGTTCACTTTAACAAGGATCGAGTTGCCTACGCCCTTCTCGATGCCGTCCGCCAGACGGGCCGTATTCGTTACGAACAGGTCGTCGCCGACAAGCTGCACTTTGCCGCCCAGCTTCTCGGTGAGAAGCTTCCAGCCTTCCCAGTCGTCTTCGGAGCAGCCGTCTTCGATCGTGATGATCGGATATTTGTCAACCCACGAAGCGAGCAGGTCCACGAACTCTTCGGACGTGTACGATTTGCCTTCGCCTTCGAGGTGGTATTTGCCATCTTTGTAGAACTCGGTGGAAGCAACGTCCATGCCGAGGAATACGTCTTCGCCCGGCTTGTAGCCAGCGCGCTCGATAGCGGCAATGATCGTCGTGATTGCTTCTTCGTTCGAGCCGAGGTTCGGAGCGAAGCCGCCTTCGTCGCCAACTGCCGTGTTCAAGCCTTTGTCCTTCAGAACGGACTTCAGGTTGTGGAAGATTTCAGCGCCGATGCGAAGCGCTTCTTTAAACGTCGGAGCGCCGACCGGCAGAACCATGAATTCTTGCACGTCGACGTTGTTGTCGGCATGCGCGCCGCCGTTCACGATGTTCATCATCGGAACCGGAAGCGTCTTGGCGTTGAATCCGCCCAGGTAAGTATAAAGAGGCACGTCCAGCACGTCGGCTGCAGCGCGGGCAACGGCCATCGATACGGCCAGAATCGCGTTTGCGCCCAGCTTGCCTTTGTTCGGCGTGCCGTCGAGCTCGATCATTTTGCGGTCGATCGCCACTTGATCCAGCGCGTCGAGGCCGATCACTTCAGGAGCGATGATCGTGTTTACATTTTCTACCGCTTTCTCGACGCCTTTGCCGAGGTAACGGCCCTTGTCGCCGTCGCGCAGCTCAACCGCCTCGTATGCGCCGGTCGATGCGCCGGACGGAACGATAGCGCGGCCTTTGCCGCCGGATTCGGTCGTTACTTCTACTTCTACGGTCGGATTCCCGCGGGAATCGAGCACTTCGCGTGCGTAAACGTCAACGATGATAGACATTTAGGAACACTCCTTTTGATTTTCTTGGAATCTCGATTAGCCGATTGCATTAGCCGGTTTCGTCCCGAAACCGTGGCTTGTTACATGAGGTTGTGTCAAGCTGTTAAGCCCGATTACTTCTTGATCAGAGACGTACCTGTCATTTCGTCCGGCTTCGCCAGTCCCATCAAGTCCAGAACGGTAGGCGCCAGATCGGCCAAAATGCCGCCTTCGCGCAGCTCTACGCCTTGCTTGGTCACGATAACCGGCACCGGGTTCGTCGTATGCGCCGTGAACGGACGGCCTTGCTCGTCGATGACCATATCCGCGTTGCCGTGGTCGGCCGTAATGATGCAGACGCCGCCTTTGGCAAGCACCGCTTCCACGACCTGGCCGAGGCATTCGTCGGTCGCTTCGACCGCTTTGATCGTCGGCTCCAGCATGCCGGAGTGACCGACCATGTCCGGGTTCGCGAAGTTCAGAATGATGGCGTCATGGCGTTCCGCCTCGATCTCGGCCACCGCTGCGGCTGCCACTTCATATGCGCTCATCTCCGGCTTCAGATCGTACGTGGCGACCTTCGGCGAGTTGATCAGAATGCGCGTTTCGCCCGGAAGCTCGACGTCGCGTCCGCCGCTGAAGAAGAACGTGACGTGCGGATATTTCTCGGTTTCCGCAATGCGCAGCTGCTTTTTGCCGTTCTGAACGAGCACTTCGCCGAGCGTGTTGTCCAGGTTCTTAGGAGAATACGCAACGTAGCCTCCGATCGTTTCGCTGAACAATGTCATGCAGACGAAATGCAGATCTTTCGGTTGTTTCTCCCCACGGTCGAAGCCGCGGAAATCTTCGTTCGTAAACACTTGGCCCAGCTGAATGGCGCGGTCCGGACGGAAGTTGAAGAAAATAACCGCGTCACCCGATTCGACGAGGCCGACCGGCTTGCCGTCTTCGCCGACAATAACGGTCGGCATAACGAATTCATCATAAACCGATTTTTCGTACGATTCAACTACCGCTTGAATCGGATCGGCATATTGAGGGCCTTCGCCGTATACCATGGCGCGGTACGACTTCTCCGTACGCTCCCACCGCTTGTCGCGGTCCATCGCGTAGTAGCGGCCTTGAACGGTCGCGATTCGGCCTATGCCGAGCTCCTTGATTTTCGCTTGCAGCTGCTCGAGGTAGCCTTTCGCGCTGTCCGGCGCTACGTCCCGGCCGTCGAGGAACGCATGGACGTAAACCTCCGCCACGTTCTCCCGCTTCGCCAGCTCCAGCAGCGCGAACAGGTGGTCGATGTGACTGTGTACGCCGCCGTCGGACAGCAGGCCGTACAGGTGAAGCTTCTTGTTGTTCGCTTTGACATGATTGATCGCGCCGAGCAGCGTTTCGTTCTTAAAGAAGTCCTCGTCGCGGATCGATTTGCTGATCCGGGTCAGATCCTGGTAGACGATCCGGCCCGCGCCGATATTCAAGTGACCGACCTCGGAGTTGCCCATTTGCCCCTCCGGAAGCCCGACCGCTTCGCCGCATGCCGTAAGCGTCGAGTTCGGATACGAGGCCATATAACGGTCGTAGTTCGGCTTCTTCGCTTGCGCGACCGCGTTGCCGGTGACGTCGTTCCGAAGGCCGAAGCCGTCCAAAATGATTAATGCTACAGGTGATGCCATCTTACTTTGCCCCCTCAACCAGCGCAATGTAGGACGCCGGCTCCAGGCTGGCGCCGCCTACAAGCGCGCCGTCGATATCTGCTTCACGCATATATTCCGCTACATTGTTTGGTTTTACGCTGCCGCCGTATTGGATGCGTACCGCGCTTGCCGTCGTTTCCCCGTACAAGCTTGCCACGATGCCCCGGATATACCCGATTACATCCTGCGCGTCGGCCGCCGTGGACGATTTGCCCGTTCCGATCGCCCAGATCGGCTCATAAGCGATAACGACTTCAGCCGCTTGCTCTGCGGACAAGCCTTGGAACGCAGCTACCGTTTGCGTTTTGCATACGTCCTTCGTTTGACCCGCCTCGCGCTCCTCCAGCTTCTCGCCTACGCATACGATCGGCGTCAGGCCGTGCCGGAACGCGGCGTGAACCTTCTTGTTTACGATCTCGTCCGTCTCCGCGAAATAAGCGCGGCGTTCGGAATGACCGATAATGACGTATTTCACGCCAAGCTCCTTCAGCATGATACCGCTGACCTCTCCCGTGTAAGCTCCGCTGTCTTCGAAGTGAAGGTTCTGCGCGCCGATGGCGATCGACGTGCCCTTCGCCGCCTGCACAAGCGCGGGAAGCGCCGTAAAAGGAGCGCAGATTACGCTCTCCACGCCTTCGACCTCGGCTTTGCCCTTCACTTCGGAGAAGAACGATTCGGCTTCGGAAACCGTCTTGAACATTTTCCAGTTGCCTGCAATGATCGGCTTTCTCATCGTTATCCCTCCATAGTTTAACGTCCGTTATCTATGTTTGGTTCTCTCTACTCTTATCTCTTTGTATGGTTTTTATCTATAGTTATTTATCGTTAAGAGCCACGACGCCCGGGAGCGCTTTGCCTTCCATGAATTCAAGCGACGCGCCGCCGCCGGTGGAAATATGGTCCATCTTGTCCGCCAGGCCGAATTTCTCGGCCGCCGCTGCGGAGTCGCCGCCGCCGATGACGGTATAACCCGCCGTTTCCGCGCAGGCGCGGGCAACGGCTTGCGTGCCGTGGGAGAACGGTTCGATTTCGAATACGCCCATCGGTCCGTTCCATACGACCAGCTTGGAGTTTTTGATCACGTCGGCGTAAATTTCGCGCGTCTTCGGACCGATGTCGATGCCTTCCCAATCCGCAGGAATGCCGTCGATGCCTACCGCCTTCGTGTTGGCGTCTTTGCTGAAATCGTCGGTTACGATAACGTCAACCGGAAGCAGGAAGTTTTTGTTCAGATCCTTCGCTTTCTGAATAAAGCCGAGCGCCAGATCCAGCTTCTCGTTGTCGACCAGCGATTTGCCGATTTCATAGCCTTGCGCCTTGAAGAACGTGTAGGACAGGCCGCCCCCGATAATAATGTTGTCGGCGATTTCGAGCATTTTGTTGATGACGTCGATCTTGTCCTTAACCTTCGAGCCGCCTACGATCGCCGTAAACGGGCGCTCCGGATTGTTCAGCGCCTTGCCGAGCACGTCCAGCTCCTTCTCCATCAACAGGCCGGATACGGCCGGCAGATGATGCGTAATGCCTTCCGTCGACGCGTGCGCGCGGTGAGCGGCGCCGAATGCGTCGTTGACGTACAGGTCGGCCAGCTCGGCGAACGCCTTCGCCAGCTCCGGATCGTTCTTCTCTTCGCCCGGATAGAAGCGGACGTTCTCAAGCAGCAGCACGTCTCCGTCCTTCAGATCGGCTACTTGCGCTTTCACCGCGTCGCCGATCGCTTCATCGGCTTTCGCCACCGGCTTGCCGAGAAGCTCGGACAACCGCTGCGCAACGGGGGTAAGGCGCAGCTCTTCGACCACGGCGCCTTTCGGACGGCCAAGGTGGCTCGCCAGAATGACTTTCGCGCCTTTCTCGATCAAATGCTTAATGGTAGGCAACGTCTCGCGGATACGCGTGTCGTCGGTAATTGTGCCGTTCTCGAGCGGCACGTTGAAATCGACGCGGACAAATACCCTTTTGCCTGCAACTTCTACATCGCGAACGCTTTTTTTGTTCATCGGTAATCCTCCCGCAGCTTCTATATCTTGTACCCATTAAAGGATATCATATCCGTCAGAAAAGGGCGCTCCTTGTTACGGGAACGCCCTCTTCAAAAGGCTTCAAACGTCTCTCGCAAGCCGAATCGACTGCGCCGTCCTTATGGAAGGACAAACCGTTTCGGCAAGAAATATAAGGCGATGGATAAGCCGGGCTGAGAACCCCTTGTATTTCAAGCGGAATCCGGCCGCGCCGCCCTTCGGCGGCAAAAGCCCGCTCCCGCTGAAATATAAGAAGGTTTAAGCAATGGCTTAGACGTCCGTATATTTCGAATAACGCAGCCGGTCACGACTCGCGAAAGTCCGCTTATTCCGTACCAAGTCTGAGACGGTCAATTCGGGCTCGGCTTACAAGCCTTTGCTTGCGATGTAAGCGGCAAGGTCTACGACGCGGTTGGAGTAGCCCCACTCGTTGTCGTACCAGGAAACGACCTTCACCATGTTGCCTTCGACAACCATCGTCGACAGCGAGTCGATCGTCGAGGAAGCCGGATCGCCGTTGTAGTCGCTCGATACAAGCGGCTCTTCGGAGAAGTTCAGGATGCCTTTCAGCGGGCCTTCGGAAGCGGCTTTCAACGCCGCGTTCACTTCTTCGACCGTTACGTTTACTTTCAGCTCGGCCACGAGGTCCGTTACGGAAACGTTCTTCGTAGGTACGCGCATTGCCATGCCGTTCAGCTTGCCTTTCAGTTCAGGCAATACGAGGGCAACGGCTTTCGCTGCGCCCGTCGTCGAAGGAATGATGTTTTCGGCTGCAGCGCGGGCGCGGCGCAGGTCCTTGTGCGGCAGGTCAAGCACTTGCTGGTCGTTCGTGTACGAGTGAACCGTCGTCATCATGCCTTTTACGATGCCGAACTTGTCGTTCAGTACTTTAGCGAAAGGCGCAAGGCAGTTCGTCGTGCAGGAAGCGTTCGAGATGATCGTGTGCGCTGCCGGATCGTATTTGTCTTCGTTAACGCCCATAACGATCGTGATGTCTTCGTTCGTAGCCGGAGCGGAGATGATAACTTTCTTCGCGCCGCCTTTCAGGTGAAGCTCGGCTTTTTCTTTCGCGGTGAAGATGCCCGTCGATTCAACGACGATTTCAACGCCGTGAGCCGCCCAAGGCAGGTTCTCAGGGTTGCGCTCCGCAAATACTTTGATTTCGCGGCCGTTGACGATCAGCGCGCCTTCTTGCGCTTCAACCGTAGCAGCCAGTTTGCCGTGCGTCGTGTCGTATTTCAGCAGGTGAGCCAGCGTCTTCGTGTCGGTCAGGTCGTTGACAGCGACAACTTCCACGTTCGGGTTGTTCAGCGCTGCGCGGAATACGTTACGGCCGATGCGTCCAAAACCGTTAATACCAATTTTAACCATTGTTTAACTCCTCCTAAAAATTGAGATATGGAATATATGTTCAAGACAAAGCACGGCTTACAGGCTCCATGCCAAGCGTGCCTCATCAAGATGGCGTCTTCTTAGGGTCTGTCAAGCTTGACCGCCCTCGATCATCGCGACGATCTGCTGCGCGGCGGCCTCGTCGGTTACAAGCACGTCGTCATGGCCGAACCGCATGATGGCGGCGATCGCTTCGCCTTTGCTTTTGCCTCCGGCAATTCCGATAACAACCTCAGTGTTAACAATATCCTCCAGCCGTAACCCTACCGTTTGCATTTTGTGCACGACCGAGCCGTTCTTATCGAAATAAAAGCCGAATGCTTCCGCAAGCGCGCCGTCCTGGGTCATCGCGTCGATTTCCCGCCGGTCCAGCTTCCGCCGTCTCGCCATAACCGCCGCTTCTCCGATGCCGTGCACGACGATCCTTGCGCTGCGGATGACGTCCACGACCTCGCGGATGTTGGGCTCCTGCATAATCGAGGCGAACGCCTCTTCGCCCAGATGATCCGGAACGTGAAGCAGCCGGTAATTCGCTCCGGTGCGCTTGGCCATCGTCGAAGCAAGCGTGTTCGCTTGATAATCCAAGCTTTCGCCAAGCCCGCCTCTTGCCGGCACGAACAAGTTCGTCTTGAGCGGCTGCGGGGCCGTCAGCTGGTTGGCCACTTGCGCGATCGTCGATCCGCCGGTGACGGCGACGACATCGTTCGGCCGCAGCACTCTGCCGAGCACTTGGCTTCCCGCCTTGCCGAGCTCTTTCTTCGTTTGCGCGGAGCTGTCCGCATCGCCGGCTACGACAATCACTTGCTTTAAGCCGAAATGCGACCGGATTTTCTCTTCCAATTGCGACAGTCCGGTAAGCGATTTGTAGAAAGGCTCGAGCTTCTCTACCAGTTCCTTGCCCGCTTCGCTGATGCGCATGCCGTTCGGATATATTTCCAGCAAGCCCTGCGACTTCAGAAAATCCGTCTCGGCGCGCAGTACCCGCTCCGTCATTCCGAGTGCCGATGCGAGCGTCCGGCGGCCAATAAGATCGGAGAGCATAACCTGATGCAATATGGAATAGCGCTTCGACATGACATCCAACAGATCGGGCAGAAGCTGCTGCTGCAGTTCAAGGATCTGATGCATCTTTTCGTTTTCACTCCTGTTGGCCTGAAGGTTGGTCAGCCTCGGCATGTATGTACCGGGTCCGATTGCGCTTCAGTATTGGACGTTTTATGTCCCGGGGGAACATTTTAAGTCCCACATTTATCTTAGCTAAAATCGACAGGATGCGCAAGGGACTGAAAACGCTTGCCGTCACCTTTTATACAAAATTAATTTTTGAATTAGCCCTTGCTTTTTTCATTCCAAAGCTTTATAATAAATCTTGCTTTCGTTTTTTATGCGCCCGTGGTCCAATGGATATGACGTAGGCCTCCGGAGCCTGAGATCTAGGTTCGATTCCTAGCGGGCGCGCCATACATAGAAGAACACCGCCTTGATCCAAGGCGGTTTTTTTATTGCAACGGAAAAGAAGCCTTTCTGCCCATAACCTCAACCTTACATCGTCCGGCTATTCCTGCTTAACCGGCGGTGATGATTAGGTCGAGCGGATGCGCGTTATAAGGTCCTATCGGCCCGCGAACGGCATAACCATAATTGGGCTTGACTTCGGCCGGTCGTTCGTTTAAATTAATTGAAATATTCCAAATATTTCGGCGATGAAGAGAAGAGTACATAAACGCGAGCCTTCTCCAGAGAGCCCCGGCAGCTGTAAAGGGGCGAAGGACGGTTTATCGAAACAAGCCTCCGAGCCTCATACCGATCCTTGCTGCCTTGGCCTTGCAAGGGGAGGCTATGACAGGAGCTCCTGTTACAGAGCTAAGGTATCGTCTGTGCGAAGCCGCTAACGGCCGCTCGGCCCGTACCTGACAAGGCCGTCATGGCGACATGCCGGCGAACCGGGGTGGCACCGCGAAGCGAACTCTCGTCCCCAAGACTTTAATCGTCTTGGTGGCGGGAGTTTTTTTATTTTGCATACACTTTACGGAGGTGTTATTCAACATGAGCAGCCACGAAACGCGGGGGCGTACCGCTGCCGTATCCGATTTATTCGAAGGCCTGGAGCTCGACGAAAGAGGCATGCGGACGCGGTTCCCGCCCGAGCCCAATGGCTATCTGCATATCGGCAGCGCCTTTGCGATCCGGATCAACTATGCGCTGGCAGAGAAGTACGGCGGCGTCTTCCATCTGCGGTTCGACGACACGAATCCGCTCGCGGAGGACAGCGAATACGTCCGTGCGATTGTCGAGGACATGAAATGGCTTGGTTTCGATCCCGGGGAGCATATTTATTACGGGTCCGATTACAGCGAACGCATATACCGGTATGCGGTTGCCCTGATCGAAAAAGGCGCAGCCTATGTATGCGATTTGAGCGCGGAGGAAATGGCCGATTATCGGGGAACGCTCACCGAGCCCGGCCGCGACAGCCCTTACCGCAACCGGACGATCGAAGAAAATCTCGACTTGTTCGCCCGAATGCGAAGCGGAGAGTTCCCGGACGGCGCCCGCGTCTTGCGCGCCAAAATCGATATGGCCTCGCCCAATATGAATATGCGCGATCCCGTGCTATACCGGATAATTCATGCGCCGCATTACCGGACCGGAACCGGGTGGTGCATTTATCCGATGTACGACTTCGCCCATCCGCTCCAGGATGCGATCGAAGGCATTACCCACTCGTTATGCTCCGTCGAATTCAAGGAGCACCGGCCGTTGTACGAGTGGGTGCTGAACACGCTAGGCATCGCACCCGCTCCCGTTCAGCGGGAATTCGGCCGGCTTAATCTGACGCGCGCCGTTACGAGCAAACGCTATTTGCGGGAGCTGGTGGCCAACGGGCACGTGGAAGGCTGGGACGATCCGCGGCTTCTTACGTTAAAGGGGCTGCGGAGAAGAGGTTATACGCCGGCCAGCATAAAAGCGTTTCTCGAGGAAGTCGGCATCGCAAGGCATGCAACGACCGTCGACATCAGCCTTCTCGAGCATAAGCTCAGGAGCGGACTGATTGCCGCCGTCCCTTGCGTCATGGGCGTCCTTCGCCCGCTGAAAATCGTGTTGGCCAATTACCCGGACGGGCAAACGGAGGAGCTGGAGCTCCCGAACAATCCGGAGAACCCCGGCATGGGCAGCCGGAAGGTGCCCTTCTCGAAGGAGCTTTATATCGAACAGGACGACTTCGCGGAGCAGCCGGTCAAAGGGTTTCATCGCCTTGCTCCCGGCCAGGAGGTTCGGCTCAAGGGCGCCTATTACATCGCCCTGCAGGAAATCGTAAAGGACGATTCCACCGGGCAAATCGTCGAGCTCCGCTGCACATACGATCCGCTGACTAGAAGCGGCTCCGGCTTCACCGGGCGGAAAGTAAAAGGAACGATTCATTGGGTTTCCGCGAGTCATGCGGTTCGGGCCGACGTCAGGCTGTACGACACGCTGCTGCTGGAGGAGGACGAAAGCGGGGAGCCGCCGGCCGATTGGAAACAGCGGTTAAATCCCCATTCGCTGGTCGAGTTGAAAGGCTGCATGCTGGAGCCTTGTCTGGCGGGAGCGGCCCCCGAAAGCAAATACCAATTTATGCGGCACGGTTACTTTTCCGTCGACAGCAGGCTGTCGTCGCCGAGCACCCCCGTATTCGGCCGCATCGTACCGCTGAAGGATAGATGGAAAGACGGAAAAACCGGCGGTTGAACGCCGGTTTGACCATCTTTGACTTTTAACCGCGAATCCGTTATGATGAGTGTACATTACCAATCTCAAAGTGATAGATCGAGGAGGGAATACAAGTGGATATGAATTTCGTTCCAATGGTTATTGAGCAGAACAATCGAGGCGAGCGCGCCTATGACATTTACTCCCGGCTTTTGAAGGACCGCATTATTTTCCTCGGCACCGGCGTAAACGACGTAGTCGCCAACTCGATTATCGCGCAAATGTTGTTCCTGACGGCAGACGATCCGGAAAAGGACATCTCCCTCTACATTAACAGCCCTGGCGGTTCCATCACTGCGGGAATGGCCATCTACGATACGATGCAATACATCAAGCCCGACGTGTCGACCATTTGCGTCGGCATGGCCGCATCCATGGGCGCGTTCCTGCTCGCGGCAGGCGCGAAAGGCAAACGTTACGCGCTCCCGAACAGCGAGGTCATGATTCACCAGCCGCTCGGCGGCGCGGAAGGGCAAGCGAGCGACATCGAAATTCGCGCCCGTCGCATTCTGAAGATGCGCGACAAGCTGAACGGCATTCTGTCGGAGCGCACCGGCCAGCCGCTTGAGCGGATCGATAAGGATACGGACCGCGATTACTTCATGAGCGCGCAGGAAGCGATGGAATACGGTCTTGTCGATAAGGTGATCGAGAAAGTGAATAATCCGTCGTAACCAATCAAGCGAAAAAGCGTTTGTTCTTCGGGACAAACGCTTTTTTTGTTTTCTTTCAATCAATATATAGTATAATGAACAAGTGACAAAACTACATATAGTTTGGAGTGGAAGGTTTGAAAACGATTTGCGTATATGCCGGTTCCAATCTCGGAACCCATCCGGACTACAAGAGCAAAGCCGCCGAGCTTGGCGCGCTGCTGGCGCAAAGCAACATCCGCCTGGTTTACGGCGGCTCCCGCATCGGCCTTATGGGCGAACTGGCGAACGCCGTATTGGCCGGAGGCGGCGAAGTGATCGGCGTCATGCCGAGAGGATTGTTCAGCGGTGAAGTCAATCATACGGGCTTAACCGAATTTATCGAGACGGCGGACATGCATGAACGGAAGGCGAAGATGTCGGATCTTGCGGACGGATTTATCGCGTTGCCCGGCGGGTTCGGTACGTTCGAGGAATTGTTCGAAGCGCTCTGCTGGGCGCAGATCGGCATCCATCGGAAGCCGGTCGGCCTGCTCAATGTCCAAGGCTATTTCAACCCGCTTATGGATCTCGTCCATAGCAGCATTGACGCCGGCTTTTCGAACGAAAGCCATTTGAGCCTGATCAATCTGTCCAGCGAGCCGGGCGAGCTTCTGGAGCTGATGCGCCGCTACGAACCGCGTCAGCTGGAACGGAAATGGAAGCAGCTCTAAATCCTTTTACGCGAAGATAAACGTAAAAAAAAGCTCCGTCAAAAAGGAGCTTTCGGTTTCGGAATATATCGTCCTGTCGAGGCGCTGGAGACCTATTATTGGTTCTCCAGTTCCTCTTTGCTGACAAGTGCGACTAAAGCGTTTACAGCCTGATCCGCGTCGGAACCTTCCGCACTTATATATACTTCCGTGCCGGAGCTGATCGCAAGGCTCATAATGCCCATGATCGACTTAGCGTTTACTTTTTTATCATCTTTTTCCACAAATACTTCAGAGGAAAATTTGTTCGCTTCTTGAACGAACAACGCTGCCGGTCTTGCATGCAGACCTGTTTTCAACCGAACGACAACAGGAAGTCTTGCCATGGAATTACCCCCTATATCATAATCATCATTTCATGTTAATAACCGGTAACTTCAATTGCGGATTCGACCTTCACGGGCACCCCCGCGCTTCGTCCCGAACGAAGTTGTCCGTCCGCGAAGGCGATTGCCGGGAAATCGATGCACACATTATTATATCATTATAGCATCGGATGCACTAGGAGTAAAAGCTCAAGTGCTCCTTAATTTTTCAGCCAGCTCGTCGATTTTGCGCAGCCTGTGGTTGACGCCCGACTTGCTTACCTTTCCTTTCAGCAGCTCCCCGACTTCCTTCAAGTTCATATCGGGGTGTTGAAGACGGATTTCGGCCACTTCCTTCAGCTTCTCCGGCAAGTTCTCCAAGCCGACCTCTCGCTGCAGCAGCTTGATGTTTTCGATCTGCCGCACGGCCGCGCCGATCGTTTTGTTGAGGTTCGCCGTCTCGCAGTTGACGATTCGGTTCACCGAATTGCGCATATCCCGCATAATGCGAACATCCTCGAACTTGAAGAGCGCTTGGTGAGCGCCGATAATGTTCAGCAGCTCGATTATTTTCTCGCCTTCCTTCATGTAGAAGACGAAGCCCTTCTTGCGCTCGATGCAGCGCGCGTTCAGATCGAATTTGTTCGCCAGCTCCACCAGCGCCCCGCAATGCTCTTGGTACATCGAGGAGATTTCCAAGTGATACGAGGAGCCTTCCGGATTGTTAACCGAGCCGCCGGCGAGAAAGGCGCCGCGCAAATAAGCGCGTTTGCAGCACGGCTTGCGAATAATTTCCTTATCGATGCCATCCTGGAACAGGAAGCCTTCCGAGACGATCCTCAGCTCGCTTAATATTTCCTGAACGCGGTTTGGAATACGCACGATGTAGACATTATTTTTTTTCAGCCTCATTTTTTTCCGGACAAGGAGCTCGGTATGAACCTCGAAGAGCCGTTTGACAAGCGAATAAATACGCCTTGCGATAGCTGCGTTTTCGGTGGATATATCGAGAATGACCTTGCGGCTGGACAGGCTCACGGAACCGTTCATCCGAATAAGCGCGGACAGCTCCGCTTTCTCGCAGCAGGCATCCGCCTCGATCAGCGTCAGTTCCTTTTTGGTTTGTGCCGCAAACGACATCGTTTATCCCCTCTTTCGCAACATCCAGTTCTCTACTAGCTTATAAATATGATGGCTAAGGCGTTCCGTATCGTGACGAAGATAAGTCCGGAACAGGACGAGGCGGTCGGCAATCACCGTATAACCGCGCTTGTTCAGCTCCTCGAGATCAAGCGGGACCTCGTGGGCCCCTTTCTCTCCGTATTTGGCTTTCACCTCCGGAGGAATCTCGCCGTCGTTTACGATGACGTAATTAAACAGCCGAGCGCCGATATGCTTCTCGATGGCGTCCGCATGCATACTGACCGTGTAGCCGTCGGTCTCCCCCGGCTGGGTCATGACGTTGCAGACGAACAGCTTGACGGCCGTCGACCGGACAATGGCCTCCGCCAGCTTCGGCACGAGCAGGTTCGGGATAATGCTCGTATATAAGCTGCCCGGACCCATCAAGATGGCGTCGGCATCGTTGATGGCTTGAATCGCTTCCGGCAGCGGCTCCACGTTCTCGGGATCGATAAATACCCGCTTGATCGGCAATCCCGCCTTCGGGATCATCGATTCGCCTACGACGATCGAGCCGTCCGCCATCTCGGCCTTCAGCACGATAGCCTGGCCGGCGGCCGGCAGCACTCTTCCGCGGACGGCAAGCACCTTGCTCAGCGCGCGGACGCCGCTGACGAAATCGCCGGCAATATCCGACATGGCGGCCAGCATCAGGTTGCCCAGACTGTGGCCCGCCAGGCCGTTGCCGTTGTTGAAGCGGTACTGCAGCATTTCCGTCAATAGCGGCTCGACATCCGCAAGCGCCATCAGCACATTGCGGATATCGCCGGGAGGCGGCATTTGAAGCTCCTTGCGCAGAATGCCCGAGCTCCCGCCGTCGTCGGCCACCGTCACGATTGCCGTTATATCCATCGGCTTCTCCTTCAGACCGCGAAGCATGACGGACAGTCCCGTTCCTCCGCCGATGACGACGATTTTCGGGCGTTCCTGTTTCATCTTATTCTCCATACCCTCCCCCCGCTAATGCTTATCGCGGTCAGCATCCCTGTGGGTCACCCGCACGCGTTCGGTATCGCTGGCCCCAAGCATCCGTCCCAAATATTCCGAAATGGCGACGGAACGATGCTTGCCGCCCGTGCATCCGATGCCGATGACCACCTGGCTCTTGCCCTCCTTGCGATACAACGGAATGAGAAACTGGAGCATATCGAGCAGCTTCGTCAGAAACTGCTGGGTTTCCGGCCACTTCATCACATAGTCGTATACGTCCGGATTTTGCCCCGTATGGGGCCTCAGTTGATCGACATAATGCGGATTCGGCAAAAACCGCACGTCATAAATCAAATCGGCATCGATCGGGATGCCGTATTTGAAGCCAAACGATATGACGTTGACGGACAAGGTGCTCTGCCCCCCGCTTACAAAGCGGGATATAATCCGGTCCTTAAGCTGCGACGGCTTTAAGCTGCTGGTGTCGATGACGAGCGAGGCCGATCCTTTCAGATCCTGCAGCATGCGCCGCTCCAGATGAATGCCCTCGAGCGGCATGCCGTCGGGCGCAAGCGGATGCCTGCGCCGGCTTTCCTTGTAGCGCTGCACGAGCACGTCGTCGCGGGCGTCGAGAAAGACGATTTCAAAGCTGATCGTCGAGTTGTTTCGAAGAAAATGCAAGGATTCGGATAAGGCCGTAAAAAACTCCCGTCCGCGCAAATCGATCACAAGCGCCACTTTGCCGATCTTTCCGTTCGATTGATCAATGAGCTCGGCGAATTTCGGGATGAGCACCGGAGGCAAATTATCGACGCAGAAGAATCCGAGATCTTCCAGGCTTTGCACGGCGATCGTTTTGCCGGCGCCCGACATTCCCGTAATAATGACCAGCTTGGCCGTCGCTACCGTTGTATCCATGTGCTCCTCCTTTTATGCCTTCCTCTATATTTCCCAATAAAAGACCGTTCAAGCCTAACGGGTTTGCCGTCCTCGTCCAAGGACGATTCCCATGCTTATAAGGTTATTTATTATCCTTTAAAATAAGACCCGCCGCGCCGACCACGCCCGCGTTGTTGCCAAGTATCGCCGCGATAATCTTGACGTTCTCTTTCGCTTCGTCCTGCGTGTATTTCTCGAACACTTCGCGGATTTGGGCAAACAAGTATTCGCCGGCCTTGGACACGCCGCCGCCGATAATAAAGCATTCCGGATTTAAAACGACGGCGATTTGCGCCATCGAGCGGCCGAGATAATACGCCGCGCGGGCTACGATACGCGCCGCCACCTCGTCGCCTTCCTTCGCCGCGTCGATGACGTCTTTCGCCATAATGTTGTCCACGGTTGAAAGCGAAGTGCGGTCGCCGCGGGCAACCGCGTCCTTGGCCATCCGGATAATGCCCGTCGCGGACGATACCGTCTCGAGGCATCCCATCTTGCCGCAGCCGCATTGAATCGCTTCGAGATCCGGCACGATCGCCATATGGCCCAGCTCGCCGGCCATGCCGGAGAAGCCTTCGACGATCTTGCCGTTTATAATAATGCCTCCGCCGACGCCGGTTCCGAGCGTGTAGCATACGCAGTTGCCGATGCCTTTGCCTGCGCCCGCCCACGCTTCTCCAAGCGCCGCTACGTTAGCGTCGTTATTGATCAATACTTTGACCTGCAGCTTTTCTTCCAAAAAGCCTTTCAAGTCGACGTTTTTCAGCGGCAGGTTGGCCGAATATTTCACGAAGCCCTTCGGAATATCCAGAAATCCGGCGATTCCGACGCCAACGCCTTCGACCTGCTCCCACTCGAATGGAGATTGGTCAACGATGTCCCTCGCATACTGTGCGATATTATGAAGGATCGCGTCCGCGCCTTTGCTCGTTTCCGTTGGGCCTTCATACGTATGGAGGAGTGCTCCTTCCGCATCGCAGATTCCCACTTTAATTGCGGTTCCTCCGACATCTACTCCGACATAAATTTTCTGAGACATCAATTGTCCACCTCATTAACATGTTAATGTTCACTGTACTCACTATAATTGAACGTTATGCTCCGGTCAAGACAACAGGCCGGCCCTAAGAAGCCTTGCAGGACAAGCAGAAACGCATTCTCGACCTTGTTTGCGGACGAACCGTTTCGGCGGGAAATAGAAGACGATTTAAAAATATGAATCCTTCTCTTTCAATCGGAAGACGGATACTTTCATGGCATATCGCCAAAGTGAACAACCCCTCCGTGGAGGGGTTGTACCTGTCAACTCGCGTTCGCTTCGCCTAACGAAGCGTCTATAGCGATTGGCTCCAATCCTGCGTAATGCTGCCTTCGAGAAACTTCTCGCAATCGAGCGCCGCCATGCAGCCGCTGCCGGCCGCCGTAATCGCCTGGCGGTATTTGTTGTCCTGCACGTCGCCGCATGCGAAGAGGCCCGGCACGCTCGTTTCGGTCGATCCCGGCTTCGTCTTGATATAGCCGTGCTCATCCATGTCGAGCTGGCCGTTCAAGAAGCCGGTGTTCGGCGTATGGCCGATCGCGACAAAGACGCCGCTTGCTTCGATCGTCTCTTCTTCGCCGGTCTCGTTGTTACGGACTTTGAGCCCCGTTACCCCCATTCCGTTCGACAGCACCTCAATAGGGGTACGATTCAGGCTCCACGAGATTTTGTCGTTCGTGCGGGCGCGGTCCTGCATAATTTTGGACGCGCGCAGCTCATCGCGCCGGTGGACCAGCTCGACTTCCGACGCGAAGCGGGTCAGGAAACTCGCTTCCTCCATGGCCGAATCCCCGCCGCCGATGACGACGATCCTTTTGCCCCTGAAGAAAAAGCCGTCGCAAGTCGCGCAGGTGCTTACGCCCCGGCCGACGTTGTCCTTTTCGCCCGGAATGCCCAAATACTTCGCCGAAGCGCCCGTCGAAACGATAATCGTCTCGGCCTCAAGCTCGCCTTGGCCCTCAATCTGCAGCTTGAACGGACGCTTGGACAGGTCGACGCCGTTCACCCAGCCGGAGAGGAATTTCGCGCCGAACCGTTCGGCCTGCTTGCGCATGTTCGCCATCAGCTCGGGCCCCATAATCCCTTCGGGAAACCCGGGGAAATTCTCCACTTCCGTCGTGGTCGTCAGCTGTCCTCCCGGCTCCGGGCCTTCGATGACAAGCGGCTCCATGTTCGCCCGGGCCAAATAAATGGCGGCCGTCAATCCCGACGGTCCGGTACCGACAATAATCGATTTGTACATTTCGCGTGACCTCCTTGGATGAACCCTTGGATAGACTGCGTGTAAAAACAACGGGCAGGCTGCCGGAAGGCAGCCTGCTATTCGCTGGTGTCCGCACCTGCGAATACGGAACTTACGGTGCGCATTTTTTCCCGAATGCCGCACACCTCGTCGATTCGCTTAACGTTTCGGCTGACCGTTGTGATCGATACGCCGTAGCGTTCGGCGACCTCATGGTAGGAGACCGCTCTGCGGTGCATCTTGGCCGTCAAATATTCAAGCGCGGCCGACCAGCTCTCGATCCGGGTAAAGCGCGGAATGTCCGGATATAGACGCGACAGGAAGTCTCCCCACAACGTCATCAAATCGTACTGCTGAACCAGATCGTAACGCTTGTTCATGTTGGCCAAAGCGAGGTCGGCGATCTCCTGCCACTTCTCCTCCCATACCGGCATGCTGGCCGGAACGAAATGCGGCTCGATCACCGTTCTGCCGCCCTCCAGAATCGCCTCCAGCGGATCCTCCACGCCGATCATGCGAAGGACGAACACGGCCATGCGCTTCAATTCGTCGTCCTCGTCCGGTTCCAGCAGAAAAGCGGCCAGCACGTCTTTCACTTCGCCGTCGGCAATCATCCCCAGCGCCTGAATGACCTGCAGCTTCGTGTGCCGGTCGCCGTGGCGAAGCGCCCAGAAGAAGGAGGAACGGACGAGCGGATCCCGCTTCAAATGATCGGGCAAGCCCCCTCCGTCCTGCTCCCACAGCTTAAACTGCTCTTCGAAGGGCAAGTGGTAATGGTAGCTGATCGGAGCGTTATTGCCGCTGCCGCGCACAAGCTCCAGCTGCTCCAGATAATAGCTGGGGATGCCCGAGACCTCGTCAAGCTTCAGCGCTTGCCGCCACAGCCGTTCGGCTTCGTCGTAACGGCCCGAATTGCAGGCCGCGACCGCGGCGTAATGGTACAGGCTCGGCTCCCGCTCCAGCCGCGCTTCCTTCAGCAAGCGGCGGAATTGCCTGTACGCCGCGGCGTGTTCTCCTAAGATGCCCATTGTAGTCGCCAGTTTAAACACATGCTCCTCATGGAACGGCTCCGTCTTCCGAAGCAGCGCGAGAAGCTCGGCTAACCGGCCGTTCTCCCCGGCATGCTGGTAAAAGATCGCCAGATTGCAGAGGGCGTGCAAATTGCCCGGCTCGACTTCAAGCGCTTCGCCGATCGTCTCCATCGCCTTCTCGAACTTGCCCATATAATAAAAGGCTAACGCCAAGTTGTTGCGGGCGGCCATAAAATCCGGCTGGGCGGCGATGATCTGCTCCAGCAGCCTTACCGCCTCGGCAAACTTGCCTTCCTCGAGCAACGCGCGCGCTTTGTCGTGCTCGACGACGCCTTCGCGGGATTTAATGCTCATCAGCCGGGTCGGACGTTCGAGCTCGTAATGGAGCAGCTCCATCATCTCCTCCGCCTCGTCCAGAAAATGTCCGTCCGCGTCTTCCTCTAAGTATTGAACGAGCGAGCCTTCGGCCGCTTCGTAGTTTTCCATGTTCGCGTAATTGTTAGCCATATAGAAATAGCATTCCGTCATCGACGGATCCAATTCATCGACAATCCACTTCAGAATCCGGTTCGATTCCTCGTAGTTGCCCATTTCCGATAAAATGCCTGCCATATTGCAATGGTTGACCGGGTTTTCCGGCTCGTACTCCACGGCGCGCCGGAAATATTTCAGTGCCTTGTCGTAATGATAGCGATCAAGCGACCGAACCGCTCTCTCGAAAAAGAACGTTGCATCCCAGTGAATAGGTATGATATTGGATTTTGAGTCAACAGCAGCACGTTTCTTCCCTGTCATTTTGATACAAGGCACCCCCCCGAGCTTTACGAATTTGCTACGATTATACCATACACGGCATGTACGAACACGCAAGAATTGCAGGAAAAAAACGCGGGCGATCAGAAGATGCCCGCGATTGCCAAACGCGTATGCGATTTCGTTCCGTGCAGGTTAGCTTTTGAACAACGTGCTGATCGATCCGCCTTCGACGATGATGCGGATCGATTCCGCCAGCAGCGGGCCGACGGACAATACTTTAAAGCGGCTCGAACGGTTGGTCGGCAGAGCGATCGAGTCCGTTACGATAACTTCTTTTATGCCAGGATGGTCTAAACGCTCAAGGGCATTGCCGGAGAAAAGCGGATGGGTCGCGCATACGTAGACGTCCTTCGCGCCGCGTTCGCGCAAGCTCTCCACCACGTTAACGATGGTCGTGCCGGTATCGATCAAATCCTCGATAATAATCGCCGTCTGGCCTTCCACATCCCCGATGACGTGGGTAATGACCGATTCATTGTGCGCGGGGCGCTTCTTGATCATGATGGCAAACGGCGAATCCAGGAAGTTCGCCAGCTTCTCGGCCGTGGACGCGCGGCCCGCGTCGGGCGATACGACGACCGGGTTCTCGATGTTTTTGCTTTTCAGGTAATCGCTGATCAGATCCAGGCCCGTCAGATGATCGACCGGTATGTTGAAGAAGCCTTGGATAGCCGGAGCATGCAAGTCGATCGTCATTACGCGCGTTGCGCCAACCGTCGTCAGCACGTCCGCCACCATCTTGGCGGAAATCGGTTCGCGCGGAGCCGCTTTCCGTTCCTGACGCGCATATCCGTAGTACGGCATAACGACGTTGATCGTCTTCGCCGAAGCCCGTTTCGCCGCATCGATCATCACCAGCAGTTCGACGAAATGCTCGTTGATCGGATGGGAGAGAGATTGGACCAGGAACACGTCGCAGTTACGAATGGACTCTTCGTAATGGACGTAAATTTCGCCGCTTTTAAAGCGGGACATCTTGATCGAGCCGAGCGATACGCCCAGTTGTCTACAAATGTCCTGTGCCAGTACCGGGTTGGACGAACCCGAAAAAATACGCAAATTGTCGCTTAACATGATACCCTCCTGAGCGTTTAAACCCAATAATATAGACGTTGCTGCCGCCCGCGCAGCCGGCCGTGCCGGGCTGTTCGACGCAGGCTTGTTTACTCTTATTATACATCTTATTTACGAGAACACAAAAATGAATCGGTACTATTTTTCGACAATGTTATGCAAGCGGTCGACATTGAAGCGCCGGTAATTTTTGCCGCGAGCCGTATTTGGAAAAGACTGCACGAAAAATCCCATTCTTCTCGGCTATGCAGCAGATCGAAATGGGATGATTGTAATTAACGCATCTTGTTAGTCGTAGGCTTGCCGTGACGTTCGTCCAGCACCTTCATCAGTTCGTCGAACGGCAGCCCGCGCTCGCGCAGCAGCACCATGAGATGAAAGATAAGGTCGCTCGCTTCCATGCGAAGCTCTTCGTTGTCATTGTTTTTGGCCGCGATGATGACTTCCGCCGACTCCTCGCCGACTTTCTTCAATATTTTGTCCAAGCCTTTGTTGAAGAGGTAGCTCGTGTAAGAGCCTTCCGGGCGTTCCGCATGCCGCTTGGCGATAATCTCTTCCAGTCGTCCGAGGGCCGCGAACCGATCCGAAGAGCTCGCGCCGCTGTGCGCCTCGCCGCCGCCTGCGGTTTCGATCGCGTTGTGGAAGCAGCTGTAGCTTCCGGTATGGCAGGCGGGGCCTGTCTGCTCCACGCGCACCAGCAGCGCATCGCCGTCGCAGTCGTACGCCATGGACCGAATCCGCTGCTTGTGGCCGCTTGTCGCGCCTTTGTTCCACAGCTCGTTGCGGGAACGGCTCCAGAACCACGTCTCGCCCGTTTCAATCGACTTGGCCAGCGATTCGCGGTTCATATAAGCGAGCATCAGCACTTCCTTGCTTTGATCGTCCTGAACGATCGCGGCGACAAGCCCGTCCGCGCTCCACTTGATCCTCTCCTGCAGCGCCTGCTGCTCCTGTGCCGCTCCACTCATCTGACTTCCACTCCTTTGCTGCGCAAATCTTCCTTCACTTCGGCGATCGTCATTTCCTTATAGTGAAAAATCGTCGCCGCGAGTCCCGCGTCCGCATGGCCTTCGGCGAATACGGCATGGAAATCTTCGACCCGTCCCGCTCCGCCCGAAGCGATAACCGGAATCCCGACCGCATCCGAAACCGCGCGCGTCAGCTTCAGGTCGAAGCCGTCCTTCGTCCCGTCGGCGTCCATGCTCGTCAGCAATATTTCGCCCGCGCCGAGACGCTCGGCTTCCTTCACCCACTCGAGCGCCTTGATGCCGGTCGCTTGCCGGCCGCCGTGCGTATAAACTTCCCACTCGCCCCACTCGGGGTTATACTTCGCGTCGATGGCGACTACGATGCACTGCGAGCCGAATTTGCGGGCCCCCTCTTGAATAAGGGCCGGATTTTTGACGGCGGACGTATTGATGGCGATTTTGTCCGCTCCCGCCCGCAGCAGCCGCTTCATATCGTCGACATGCGAGATGCCGCCGCCGACCGTAAACGGTATCGTAATTTCGCCCGCCGTCCGCTTGACGACCTCGACCATCGTGGAGCGCCCTTCATGGGAAGCGGATATATCGAGAAAAACAAGCTCGTCCGCCCCTTCGCGGTCATACGTTGCGGCAAGCTCCACCGGATCGCCGGCATCGCGGAGGTTCACGAAATTAACTCCCTTCACAACCCGTCCGTCCTTTACGTCCAGGCACGGAATAATGCGTTTCGCCAGCATAAAGGCACTCTCCTTTTACGCGATACGCGCCGGTTGGCTCGTCGCGCTCGCCGTTGTGCGCGTATCGCTCGCTATTTGTTCGTTCGTGCGCCGCATTCGAACGCTGCGCCGCTCTCGCCGCCCACGCGCCGTGCTCGCCGCTCGGCGCGCCGCCGCGCCGCTTCAACGGCTGCAGCACGCGGCGCCGTTAGGCGAGACGCTCGATCGCGTCCGCCAAGTTGATGCTGCCCGTGTACAGCGCTTTGCCGACAATCGCTCCCGCGACGCCGTCCGCGCGGTGCTTCGCCAGCTTCACGAGATCGTCCATCACCGACACGCCGCCGGACGCAATGACATGGCTGCCGGATACGCGCGCCAGCGACACGATCGCTTCCGTGTTCGGTCCCTTCATCATGCCGTCGCGCGAAATGTCGGTGAAGATAAACGTCCGCGCCCCTTGCGCCGCCAGCTTAACCGCCAGCTCCTCCGCCTTGACCTCCGACGTTTCCAGCCAGCCGCGCGTGGCGACATAACCGTCCCGCGCGTCGATGCCGATGGCGACCTTGTCGCCGTAACGCGCCAGCACCCGCTTCACGAACTCCTGATCCTCGATCGCCGCCGTGCCGAGAATAACGCGGGATACGCCAAGATCGGCCAGCTTCTCCACGTCCTCCATCGTCCGCAGGCCGCCGCCAACCTGTACCGGAACGTTAACCGTCCGGGCGATATCACCAATGAGCTCCGCGTTCACCGGACGCCCTTCCTTGGCGCCGTCCAGATCGACCAGATGAATCCACGCCGCGCCGGCCGCCTCCCAATCCCGGGCCGCCGCAACGGGGCTATCGTTATAAACCGTCTCCTGATTGTAATCGCCTTGAATAAGGCGCACCGCCTTGCCGCCGCGAATGTCGATGGCCGGATATATGGTGAATGTAGACATTCTCATCGAACCTCCTGTTATCGCTCTTGCCCCGGCTTGCCCGTCATCGCCGCAAAATTGCGCAGCAGCTTCATGCCGACCTCGCCGCTTTTTTCCGGGTGAAACTGCATGCCGAACACGTTCCCTCTGCCGACGATCGCCGTCACCGGCTGATAATAGTCGGTCGTCGCCAGCAAGTCCGAAGCCTGCTCCGGCTTCACGTGATAGGAATGGACAAAGTATACATGCCCTTCCCCGATTCCTTCGAACAGCGGGCTGCTTTGCTCGAACTTCAGCTTGTTCCAGCCCATATGCGGCACTTTATAGCCGCCTTCGAACCGCACCGCCTTGCCCGGCAGCAGCGAAAGCCCGTCGTTGCGCCCGTGCTCGTCGCTTTCGTCGAACAACAGCTGCATCCCGAGGCAGATGCCGAGCAGCGGCTTGCCGGACGCGGCGTACGCCTTCGTTACTTTATCTAGACCCGTTTCGCGCAAATTGTCCATCGCGTCGCCGAAAGCGCCGACCCCCGGCAAAATCGCGCCGTCCGCGGCCATAATCGTCTCCGGGTCGGCCGTCACGACCGCTTCGTAGCCAAGCCGCTCCACCGCTTTGCTGACGCTGTGCAGATTGCCCATGCCGTAGTCGATAATCGCGATCATCTACAGCACTCCTTTCGTCGAAGGCACTCCTTGCACGCGAGGATCGATGGAGGTCGCTTCGTCGATCGCCCGGCCAAGCGCCTTGAACACCGCCTCGATCATATGGTGCGTATTGCGGCCGTAATGGACGATGACGTGCAGCGTAATGCGCGCCTCCAACGCCAGCTTCCATAGAAACTCGTGGACCAGCTCCACCTGGAAGCTGCCGACCTGAGACGAAGGATATTCCGCACGGTATTCGAAATGCGGCCGGTTGCTCACGTCGATGACCACCTGGGCAAGCGCTTCGTCCATCGGAACGAACACGTTTGCGTAACGCTTGATGCCGTTTTTGTCGCCCAGCGCCTCGCGCAGCGTCTGGCCGAGGCAAATGCCGATGTCCTCCACCGTATGGTGATCGTCGATATCGACGTCGCCGCGCGCTTCGACCTGCAGGTCGAACTGGCCGTGCTTCGTGAACAAATCCAGCATATGGTTCAGAAACGGCACGTCCGTTTCGATCTTCGTTTCTCCCGTTCCGTCTATCGCGAAAGTAAGGGTAATATCCGTCTCGTTCGTTTTGCGCGCCACCGACGCCGCGCGTTTTGCAATGTCCGCCATAACCGATTCTCTTCCTTTCTATTGTACCGATTCAGCTATATTAGTCAGCCTGTTGTTGCTCAAGACGCACCTCGATCGCCCGCGCATGCCCTTCCAGCCCTTCGTGGCGGGCCAGCGTCATGATTTTGCCGCCGTTCGCCATCAGCGCGTCCTTGCTGTAGTAGATCAGGCTCGATTTCTTCATAAAATCGTCCACGTTCACCGGCGACGAGAATCGCGCCGTGCCGTTCGTCGGAATAATGTGGTTCGGACCGGCGAAATAATCGCCGACCGGCTCCGAGCTGTACGGCCCGAGGAATATCGCCCCGGCGTTCTCGATTTTGCCGAGCAAGCTCATCGGGTCCTGCGTCATGATTTCCAAATGCTCCGGCGCAAGCTTGTTGATGACCTCGATGCCTTCTTCGAGCGATTCGACGAGGAGCGCCGCCCCGTAGCTGTCGATCGAGCTGCGGGCGATCGCCTCGCGCGGCAGCTCCGCCAGCTGGCGGTCGACCTCGGCGCCTACGGCATTCGCCAGCCGCTCCGAAGGCGTGACGAGGATGGCCGAAGCCATCTCGTCATGCTCCGCCTGCGACAGCAGGTCGGCCGCGACGTAGACCGGATTGGCCGAATCGTCGGCCAACACCGCGATTTCGCTTGGCCCGGCGATGCTGTCGATGTCGACCGCGCCGAACACCGCCCGCTTCGCCAACGCCACGTAAATGTTGCCGGGGCCGCATATTTTGTCCACCGGCGCGATCGTCGCCGTCCCGTACGCCAGCGCCGCGATCGCTTGCGCGCCGCCGACCCGGTACATCTCCTTCACGCCGGCTTCCGCGGCCGCGACCAGAATGTACGGGTCGATGCCGGCTTTGCCGCCGGTGGCCGGCGGCGTCACCATGACGATCTCGGGCACGCCGGCCACTTGGGCCGGGATAACGTTCATAAGCACCGACGACGGATAAGCCGCCTTGCCGCCCGGAACGTAAACGCCGACCCGCTTCAGCGGCCGCATTATTTGGCCGAGCTGCGTCCCGTCGGGCTGCAGGTCGATCCACGAATTGCGTTTCTGCTTCTCGTGAAACGACTTGATGTTTGCGGCCGCCTCGCGGATCGCTTCAAGGAACGCGGCGTCCACCTGTCCGTAAGCCGCTTCGATTTCCTGCTTCGTCACCCGAAGCGATCCCGCGTCCAGCTTCACGCCGTCGAATTGCTCCGAGAACCGAAGCAGCGCCGCGTCGCCTTCCTCCCGAACGGCCGCGACAATGGCCGCCACGGACGCGTTTTGCTCCGGAGTGCCGTACTCCACCTCACGCTTCAAGCCGAACTGCTCTGCCCGCATGATGCGCATCTGTCATTCCACCTTTTTATTTAACTTATGGATAAGTTGAACTTCATTATTAGCCCCCGTTCCATACCGAAGGGGATGCCCTTTCTCCATATCATTGGGCATAATCAAGGAAGCTCATTTGTCCAACTTAGATACCGTTCCGTCTTCTTCCGTCCTCTTACGTCTTCTTACACCTTCGCCGCCAGCGTCGCCTGCAGCCGGTCGCACAATCCTTGGATCGCTTCGTTTTTCATCCGGTAGCTGACGCGGTTTGCGATCAAGCGGCTTGTAATGGGGAATATTTCTTTCATCTCGACCAGTCCGTTCTCGCGCAGCGTCTGGCCCGTTTCGACCATGTCGACGATCCGGTCGGCCAAGCCGATAAGCGGCGCCAGCTCGATGGAGCCGTTCAGCTTGATCACTTCGACCTGCTGCCCCTGCTCCCGGAAATATTGCGAAGCGACGTTCGGATACTTCGTCGCCACGCGCGGATGAATCGTCGGCTTCCAATCCGGCAGTCCGATGACCGACATCCGGCATCTCGCAATGCCCAGGTCAAGAAGCTCGTAGACGTCCTTGTTTTCCTCCATCAGCACGTCCTTGCCGACCACGCCGATATCCGCCACTCCGTATTCCACATACGTCGGCACGTCGACCGGCTTAGCCATAATAAATTCCATCCCGGCTTCCGGCAGCTCGATAATAAGCTTGCGCGAATCGTCGAAATCCTCCGGAATCGGCAGCCCCGCATCCCGGAACAGCTTCGACGCCTGCTTGTAGATGCGTCCTTTCGGCATCGCAACCTTCAAAATATCTCCTTTGGACGGCTGACCGCTCATCGGCTCGTCCTCCCTTCTTCTCCGCCGTAAAACTCGAACTGCGAATACTCGTTGCCTCTATATATAAAAGTTCCGTTCGCCGTTTGCGCCGGCTCCCCGAATTCGCCGCTCCGCCGTTCCGTCACTGCGATGCTCCCTTCGGCTCTTAGCCGCTGCGCTTCGGCAAGCGCGGCTTGGCGCCCGGCGCCGTCGTACATCAGCAATACGCGCTTGTCGGCGCATTCCTCGTCCTCGCCGAGCAGCTCCAGGATGCGGTTCGTCTTCAGCGCGAAGCCGGTAGCCGGCGCCGGGCGTCCGAATTGCGCCAGCAGATTGTCGTACCTTCCGCCGCTCGCAACGGGAAAGCCGAGGTCGGACGCATAGCCTTCAAACGTCATGCCGGTATAATAGGAGAAATCGCCGATCATCGTCAGATCGATCAGCACATGCTCGCTCACCCCGTATTCCGCCAGCGCGTTCCAGATTTCGCACAGATGGCCGATCGAGGCGCGCGCCGTTTCGTTGGCGCTGAGCTTAAGCGCCTCCGCGCATATTTCCTGCCCGCCGCGCAGCCTCAATATCGCTTCAAGCTCGCTCTGCGCCGCTTCCGTCAGCGACAGCTTCCGAAGCAGCTCGCGGTAGCCGACGTAATCCCGGCCGAGCAGACAATCCTTCAATTGGCTCTGCGCGTCCTCGCGGCCCGGCAGCGTTTCGTCCAAGAGGCCTTTCAGGAAGCCCACATGGCCGATCGCGACTTTAAACTGCTTGACGCCGGCCGCCTTCAGCGAAGCGATCGCGAGCGCCACAACCTCCGCATCCGCCTCGGGAGACGGATCGCCGACCAGCTCCACGCCGGTCTGGAAAAACTCCGCATCCCTGCCCGCTTCCTCCTCGAAAGCGCGGAACACGTTCGCATGATACGAAATGCGGAGCGGAAACGGCGCTTCCTTAAGAAGCGACGATACGACCCGAGCGATCGGCGCCGTCACGTCCGAACGAAGCACCAGCGTTTGCCCCCGGTGATTCAGCAGCTTGAACAGCTTGGCGTCCGACGTCGAGCTTGCGGCCCCGACCGTATCGTAATATTCCAGCGTCGGGGTGATCATCTGCCGGTAACCCCAGCCGTTCATGCAATCGAGCACGCTCCGCTCGATATGGCGAAGCTTGCGGACCGCGTTCGGCAAATAGTCTTTAAGTCCGGTCGGCTTCTCGAACACTTTTGGTTTAGCCATCTATATTCACCTTCAGTTTACTTTAGTGTATTAAAGCGATACCATGTTACCATACTAACAAAATAAAGGTTAAACCAAATGTTAGCACGATTAAACCGGAAGCGTCAAGTCATTTGCGCCCGATGCCGGAACATGGTAACCGCCCTTTCCCGCAGACGGTTTCAAGCCCGGTTCCGCGTAAGAACCGGGCTTGTAGATCGCTTATTCGGCAGGCAAGCCTTCGTCCGAGCCTTCGCTTGTCCGCCTGCGGATCTCCCGCAGCGGATTGCCGCCGACGAACGCATGGGGCGGAACGTCGCGGTGGACGACCGAACCGGCCGCAACCACAGCATGATCGCCGATCGTCACGCCGGGCAGTATCGTCGAGTTGGCGCCGATCATCACATGGGAACCGATGCGCACATCGCCCAGCCGATATTCCTTGATTAAATATTCATGGGCCAGAATGGTCGTATTATACCCGATAATCGTGTTTTCCCCTACCGATATTCGCTCCGGAAAAAAAACGTCCGGCATGACCATCAGCGCAAAAGCGGCATCTTTGCCGACTTTCATGCCGATGGAGCGGTAAATCGCGTTCTTAACCGGCAGAATCGGACAATAGCGGGCCAGCTGGATCAGAATAAAATTGCGTACCCCTTTCCACGGGCTGACCGTCCGGTAAATTTGCCGGAGCGAGTTCGTCCCTTCCACCGGGAAACGTTCAACGTTACGCAAGCGGCTCCCGCTCCAATCCGACAAGCTCGTACAAATCCCGCATATCGCGGATGATATGCTGCGCCCCGCTGTCACGCAGCAGCCGTTCGCCCTTAAGCGACCAGGCGACGCCGACCGAGACGGTGCCGGCGGCCTCCGCGGACATTATATCGACGACGCTGTCGCCGACCATCATCGTGGAAGCCGGCTCGGCGCCCAGCAGCTCGATCGCTTTCAGCACCGGTTCCGGATGCGGCTTCGGATTGACGATATCGTCGATCGTCACGATCGCGTCTACATAGTCGCGGATGCCGATATAAGCCAGACCCTTTTCGGTCGTCATGCGGATTTTCGTCGTTACGACGCCGATCTGAATGCCGTTCTCGCGCAGCCGTTTCAACACTTCCGCCACATACGGGAAGGGCTTGACCAGCTCGTCGTGAAGACGAAGGTTCACTTTCCGATAAGCGGCCACCAGATGCGAAACGTCCTCCAGGCCGGAGAAATGCTGAAATTGCAGCTCGAGAGGCTCTCCCATCTTCGGAATGATATGCTCCCTCGTAAAGCCTTCGGGTACGACGTCCTTCAACACCTCCATAAACGATCGGATGATCAGTTCATTCGTATCCAGTATCGTCCCGTCCAAATCGAACAGCACGGTGCGTATGCCCGTCATATTGTCGTCCAACTCCTTCTCCTTGCAAAAAGGCCGCCCTCTCGAACCGGCGCCGCCCCTGCCGGGAGCGGCAGCCGTTTCTCGGCGGCTTTGTCCTTAATGCCTGTTTATTTAAGGCTGCTCCGTTTTCGCCGTCTTGTCGGCCGAAGCGTTGGCCGAGCCGCCGTCTTGTCCCGCTTCCTTCGTCGATACGATCGGGTCGGAATAGCGGACGTTGGCCCAGCCGTTCACCCGGCGCACCACGATAAAGACGATGCCGATAATGACGAGGAACAACGCCAGCAGCTGCGAAATGCGGATATTGCCGTACGCCGGGTCCAGGTATCCTTGCTCGAACAACACCGTCATCGGCGACCACAACGCGTTAATGAGGCTTTCGAGCCAAGCGGGACCTTGGTAAGCCAAGCTATCGGTACGAAGCGCTTCGATAAAGAAGCGGCCGATGGAATACCAGATGAAGTAGCCGGCAAGCAGCTCTCCCGCGCGCAGAAACTTCTGGCGGCGGATTACGAGCAGCAGAATGAGCCCCACGAGGTTCCAGAGCGATTCGTACAGAAACGTCGGATGATGGAACACGCCGTTCACGTTCATTTGATTGACGATAAAACCGGGCAAATGCAGCGTATCGCGAAGGAAGCTTTCTTCCACCGGACCGCCGTACGCCTCCTGGTTCATAAAGTTGCCCCAGCGGCCGATCATTTGGCCAGCGATGAGCGAAGGCGCGCAGATGTCGGCGATGCGCCAGAAATTGTAGCCCTTGTAGCGGAAGTACAGAATCCCGCAGATGAACGCGCCGATCAGCGCGCCGTAAATGGCGATGCCGCCTTCCCATATTTTAAAGATGGCGCCAAGGTTGTTCTTATATTCGTCCCATGTGAAGGCGACGTAATAGATACGGGCGCCGATAATGGCGGAAGGCACGCCGAGCAGGAGCAGATCCATGAAGAAATCCGGCTTGATGCCGAACCGCTTGCCCTCCTGCACCGCGAGCAGCAAGCCGACAAGGGCGGCCGTGCCCAATATGATGCCGTACCACCGCACTTCGAGAGCGCCGAACGAGAAGGCGACGGGATCAATGAGAAACGGAAAATTCATCTTTTACAATCTCCTTTGGCTCAATCGTAATCGTCGATATCGTCCGATATCGTCTCCGTAAGCTTGTTCGTAAATTGAAGGGCCGCATTGTAGCCCATCCGTTTCAGCCGGAAGTTCATCGCGCCGACCTCGATAATGACGGCCAAGTTTCGTCCCGGACGGACCGGCACGGTCAAGAGCGGCACGTCGGTATCGATAATGCGCGTCGTCTCCTCGTCCAGCCCGAGGCGGTCGTATTGTTTGTCCTGCTGCCAGTTTTCCAATTTGACGACAAGGCTGATCCTCTTCTGGTTGCGGATCGCGCCCGCGCCGAACAAGGTCATGGCATTAATAATGCCGAGGCCGCGAATTTCGAGCAGATGGCGGATCAGCTCCGGCGCGCTGCCGTGCAGCTGGCCGTCCGACGTTTGGCGAATTTCGACGGCGTCGTCGGCGACCAGCCGGTGGCCGCGCTTCACGAGCTCAAGCGCCGTTTCGCTTTTGCCGATGCCGCTGCCGCCCGTAATGAGAATGCCGACCCCGTAAACGTCGACCAATACGCCGTGTATCGTTGCGGACGGTGCGAGCTTTTTCTCCAGGAAATCCGTCAGCCTGCTGTGCAGAATCGTTGTGGCCACGTTGCTCCGCAGCAGCGGAATATGCTTCTGGTTCGAATATTGAACCAGCTCCGCAGGCGGCTCCAATCCCCTTGTAATAATGATGCAAGGCGTGTCTTCATGGCACAATCGTTCGAGCCGCAAGTTGCGCTGCTCGCTCGTAAGGGTGCTTATGAAGGAAATTTCCGTTTTGCCAAGCAGCTGCACGCGCTCGCTTGGGTGGTATTCAAAATAACCGGCCATCTCCAGGCCGGGGCGATACAAATCGTCTACCGTAATCGTACGTTTCAATCCGTCCTCTCCAGCGACAATTTCAAGCTGAAACTGATGGACGAGTTCGGATACTTTCACTTTTTTCGCCATGATGATGCCCCCTCTTGCCCTTGATCAATGTATGACAAACGATCTATGCGTTATTTCCAATGCTTTCATCGTAAATGAAAAAAGCGCCGAAAGCAACGTTTCCGCCCTCGGCACCATTGGAATTGCTATTTGATTTTGACTTGGAACGGCTCCAGCACGTATCCCGGGTATTGATAGACCTCAAATGTGAGCGGCTGTTTGTAATCCGCCTTCGGGATCGTGTAGTACTGCAGGCTTTCCTCGCCCATATGGCTTGAACGGGTGCCGCTGCTGTCCGCGGCATACCGTCTCCTGAATCGCTTCCAGCGCATCCGTTTCATTGCGCAAATACGCATACGCGATACCGTACATTTTTCGCTTATCGAGTTCGATTCGCTGCAGCAGCGCATGCTCGTCGCCTTCTATGCCTGCCGCGGCCAGCTGATCCGCCTCCATGCTTCCCCTCCCGACTCCTGCAACCATTAGACGCTTTAGCCGGCCAAACGGTTTTGACCCGGACGGTTTTTCTTTTACTGTCTCATAAAAATAAAAAAACCACCCCCGACAATGCCGGAGATGGTTGGGGTGGGTTGGTTTAAGCTGAACTGAACGCTTAAGCTTACACTTCGAAAACGTTTTGTTCCGTTTCTTTGTCGAAGATGTGCGCTTTGTTCATGTCCAGAGCAAGCTTCACGCTAGCGCCGTCGCGGAGCGTCGAACGGCCGTCGACGCGGGCGATAACCGTGTCGGTACCGATGCCGTTCAGGTACAGGTACATTTCGTGACCGAGGTTTTCCGCAACGTCAACATGTGCGTTTACAACTGTGTTAGGCGATGCTTCCAGGAACACAGGCTCTTCGTGAAGGTCTTCCGGACGAATGCCGAGAATCACTTCTTTGCCGATGTAGCCTTTCGAGCGAAGGATCGCAGCGCGGCCTTCCGGAACTACGATGTCTACGCCGGTTGCTTTGAAGCGTACGGCACCGCCGGATTCCGACAGCGAACCGCTGATGAAGTTCATCGAAGGAGCGCCGATAAAGCCTGCAACGAAGATGTTAATCGGATGGTTGTACAGATGCTCCGGCGTATCCACTTGCTGGATGAAGCCGTCCTTCATAACAACGATACGGTCGCCCATCGTCATAGCTTCGATCTGGTCGTGCGTTACGTAGATCGTCGTCGTTTCCAGACGTTTCGTCAGTTTGCTGATCTCGGCGCGCATTTGGCCGCGGAGCTTAGCGTCCAGGTTGGAGAGCGGTTCGTCCATCAAGAATACTTGAGGTTCGCGGACGATAGCGCGTCCCAGAGCGACACGTTGACGTTGACCGCCGGACAGCGCCTTCGGTTTACGGTCAAGCAGGTGCTCGATATCGAGAATTTTAGCGGCTTCACGAACGCGTTTGTCGATGTCCGCTTTTTTGAATTTGCGAAGTTTAAGGCCGAAAGCCATGTTTTGATATACGTTCATGTGCGGGTACAGCGCGTAGGATTGGAACACCATCGCGATGTCGCGGTCTTTAGGAGCCACGTCGTTCACAAGGCGGTCGCCGATGAACAGCTTGCCTTCGGAAATTTCTTCAAGGCCTGCGATCATCCGCAGCGTCGTCGATTTACCGCAGCCGGAAGGACCGACCAGAACAAGGAACTCCTTGTCTTTAATATCAAGGTTAACGTCGGTAACCGATGCTTTGTCCGCTCCCGGGTATTTCTTGTAAATATGCTCTAAACGTACGCCTGCCATTGTGATTTTCCCCCTATACGAGAATTTCGTTGATGTAATCATATTAGCTCATTTTGTAAGCGTTTGACTATGCACAAACCTTACAAAAAATTTATATGCTTTTCGTCACTTTGTACAATAGCAATATGATTTTGACCAGAACGGCATCGCGAAACACGCGGACGTCAAGCCCCGTCTCGTTCTTCAGCTTATCCAGCCGGTACAGCAGCGTATTGCGGTGGATGTAGAGCCGTTTCGCGGTTTCGCTTACGTTGCAGTCCAGCGCGAAAAAGGTTTCCAGCGTGCTTAGCATTTCGGATTCCAGGAAGAGATCGGTCCGTTTAAGCGCCTGCTCCAAAAAGCGCGCGCGCATGTTCTCGGGAATGCTGTTCAAGATCCGCTCCAAATGCAGCATCCACGGAAGGTGAATGTTCGAGCCGACTTGAAACTTGCGCCCGAGGCTGATCGTCTCCCGCAGCAGCATGGCGGCCTCTACCATTCCTTTAGCGGGGGCCGCCGGATGCGACACGGCCAGATGGCAATCCCCGATCCATTCGCTGGCCAGCATTTCGTACAGCCCTTGGCAGATCGAAGCCAAGCTTTCCTCGATCGTTTCTTCCCCGTCTTTCATATCGTAATCGGTATCCGTCAACAAAGTCGAAGGTCCCCATATCATCCATTCGCGTGTATCGAGGGGGATGAGCAGCATGTCCTCGCCGAGAAACGGGACAAGCAGCTTCTCCAGCTCGCCGTAAGACGCTTGTTTGGCATTGGAGTATTCGGTAATAAGAAGAAAAGGTATCATTTCGGCAAAAAGTCTGCCCTTGTTCGCAAGCTGGTCGGGCAGTGAATAGGCCGGCTCCGTCGAACGGAGCTGGGTAAGAAGCCAATTGCTAAGCTTTAGTGCCGCCGCCTCGCTTTCGGATACGGGCCGCCTGGTTCCGCCGGCGTCTCCCGTATGCACACGAAGCGTCCAGCTGATCAGCTCCTTCTCCTTATCGCTTAGATCGGCGTTATCGACTTGAAGCGCTACGACCTGCTCCTCGTCCGCTTGAACGACGAACCAGACACTCTCGCCGTTCTCTACCCGATCGCCTTCGGCGGGCATCGGCTCGTCTAGCCTGTATCCCGATTGAGCGAGAAGATCGTTCCAAGCCGCCACTTGAAAAGCTGCCGTCTGAATCGGACAGTTTAAAATGTGTTGAAGCGGTTTCAACCAGTCTGTCGTGCCCATGTCGCCACTCCTGTCTGCCGCTCGTGAAAGAACGTCTTTTTCGCCATTGTACCACAACGAAGACGCCCGTTTCAGCCCGTCGTAAGCAGAAGAAGAAGCGAGAGCAGCGAGAACAATGCCGCGATTAAGTAAAGAAAGGATACGGTCTGGACTTGGTTTAACCCCCAGCGCATCAGCGCGTGATGGGTGTGCATTTTGTCCGCCACGTGAAGCCCTTTGCCGGATAATAGCCTGCGGGTCATCACGATGGCGGTATCCATTATCGGTACGCCCAGCGCCAGCAGCGGCACCAGCACCGTAATGAAGGTCGCCTTCTTGAAAGCGCCGTCGACGGCAACCACGGCAAGCGTATAGCCGAGGAAAGTCGCTCCGGCATCGCCCATAAAGATTCGCGCCGGATAAAAGTTATAAGCGAGAAAACCGATGCTGGCTCCCGCCAGGCTTGCGGCGACAAGCGCGGTATCGTTTTGCCCTTTGACGAGAGCCGCGATCAACAGCGTCGTCGCAGCCATCGTGCAGACGCCCGATGCCAGACCGTCTACGCCGTCAATGAAATTGATCATATTAATCAGAGCAAATATCCAAATAAAAGTCGCAATCGCCGATGACCAATCGGGAAAATTGATATAGACGCCGGATGCGGGATTCCGGATCCCCATAATGACAATGTCGAATAAAAGCGGAAAAGCGGCCACGGCGGCATAAACGATAATGCGGGGCCATACCGGGAAGTCCTTTCCTTTCGACTTGAACGCGTCGTCGAGAAGGCCCGTCAACACCAGCGCACCCCCTCCCGCAACGATCGTAATGCTTAGAGGCTGCAGCCCCAAAAAGGCTAGAATCGCCAGCGAGCAGCTTAAATAGATCGCCGTTCCGCCCATTAACGGTATCGGTTTATTGTGAATTTTGCGTTTGGTGGGACGGTCGACAAACCCTAACCGAAGGGCCAGCTTCCGGAACATCGGAACGAATAGAGCGGACAATACCAAGCTGCTTACGGCAGCCAGCCAGTAAACCATGTTGTTCTAGTCCCCTTTTGCGTTAGTGTTCACATTGTTCCCCATTATCGTTAAAATACAAGCAGAAAACGATCCGTTGTCTCTGTCCAAAGGACGAACCGTTTGAGCGAGAAATTTAAGGCCATGAAAGAAATAAATAAATTCCTAAATGCTTATATTTCAAGAAAAAAGTTCTAACTTACGTTTGACGGCTATTCGCGCTCGTGCTAGGATTTATTTGCAAGTAGGTTCATCGGAATAATGATGAAAATTCTATTGAAGGCATTCGAGGAAAAACGACCGTGCTTCATCTACAATGTCGATAGCCGGCCGAAAAGCAAGTTTTTCGAAGTCGTAAAGCTATACCTTTCTGAGCAATAAAAAACAAATAGGAGTGTTCGCCATGCCCAAAGCCGTTATCGTTTCCGGGAGCCCGAACCTTAGCTCGAGATTAAACGGGATGATTCAATACGTCGAGCGGCAGCTGTCCGCCCAAGGAATTGCCGTCGAGCGAGTCACCGTTGCCGAATTGCCGCCGGAGGATCTGATCTTAACGAGGTTCGGCAGTCCTGCCATTGTTGCGGCCAACCGTCTCGTCGCCGAGGCGGATGCCGTCCTGTTCGCCAGCCCGGTGTACAAAGCCTCCTATACCGGAGTGCTTAAAACGTTCATCGATTTAATCCCCGAGAAAGGATTGTCCGGCAAAGTCGTAGCCCCCCTCTTTATCGGAGGCTCTTACGCCCATCTGCTGTCCATGGACTATTCCTTCAAGCCGGTCGTCTCCGCGCTTGGCGCCCGTATATTCGCCAGCGGCGTCTATGCGACGGACCAGCAAATCGAACGGACCGGAGATGCCGAAAGCGGCTTCCGCTTCGAACTCACCCAAGAGCTGCAGGACAGACTCGATGCGGCTGTTCAAGAGGTAATCGAGGAGATCTATTTAAGGAATAAGCAGTAGGAACTAAAAAAGGAATCCTCTTATCCGGCTCGGATAAGAGGATTCCTGATCAAATTCATATAAAAAGCAAAAACCGGATGCCGCTGCATCCGGGTCCATTTGCGATAAAAATGGTGAGCCATGAAGGACTCGAACCTTCGACACCCTGATTAAAAGTCAGGTGCTCTACCAACTGAGCTAATGGCTCTTGCTGTAATGGTGGAGGGCGATGGATTCGAACCACCGAACTCAGAGAGAACAGATTTACAGTCTGCTGCGTTTGGCCACTTCGCTAGCCCTCCACGATATTATTTCCGTGTGCCATTAGCACAAGAAATAGATGGTGGCTCGGGACGGAATCGAACCGCCGACACGAGGATTTTCAGTCCTCTGCTCTACCGACTGAGCTACCGAGCCGTTATGAAGATATAGTGCCAAATTCATCAAAGATGAAGGTGGCGGAGCTGACGGGATTCGAACCCGCGGTCTCCTGCGTGACAGGCAGGCATGTTAGGCCTCTACACCACAGCTCCTTAGATGGTGGAGGGTGAGGGGATCGAACCCCCGACCCTCTGCTTGTAAGGCAGATGCTCTCCCAGCTGAGCTAACCCTCCGGAATATGGTAGCGGCAGAGGGGATCGAACCCCCGACCTCACGGGTATGAACCGTACGCTCTAGCCAGCTGAGCTATGCCGCCACATTGTCCCCTATTATAACAAAAAACTGCAAGCAAGGGAACAGACATAAATATACCAGGGAATGATGTCGCCAAACATCATGCCTCAAGTTTATTTGCCCTTAAGCTCTTGGCCTAAGATCAAATAAAGCTTGCAACCCTGAAAACTGGATGCGAAAGGTTATGAACTTCTTTAGCTGCTTTTTGGGGTCCCCGCAAAGTACTCGGATTATGTTCCGGAAGCCTTCGCTTCACTTTGTGGGGTACCTATTAGGATAAGCCCTCGACCGATTAGTATTCGTCAGCTGCACGCATTGCTGCGCTTCCACCCCGA
>NZ_JBHUMY010000041.1:0-106757 GCF_042685365.1 Paenibacillus thailandensis
CGTTTTTCTCGCGACAACGAATGTTATCTTATCACATCCGTTTCGCTCGTGCAAGCTTTTTTTTCAACCAATTTCGACCAACTTTCGTTTGCCGTTATTGATTATTTAAGCTTGTCCGCCGCGTTTCTCGCGACCGGAATTAGAATATAACACGACTTCTATATATATTGCAAGTGTTTTTTTAAAATTTCTTTTGATTTTATTGTTTATTCTTATTATTACTTATGCCTCGCGTGTTCGAATACACTTCAACCAAGGCCGGCAAGCTTGTCGACAAACGGCTTGTCGGCAGGAGCGAAATCGAATTCCGAAAGCTCCGCCGCTTGTACCCAGCGGTACGCATCATGATCCGTAAGTCTGATCGTTCCGCCGGCATAAGCCGCTTTATAAGCGATGAGCCTAACCGACAACGTATCGTAACTGTAGTCGCTAGTCCCGAAATAAGCATATGGACGTATGTCGATATCCATCTCTTCCGCCAATTCTCTTCGCAAGCATTCCTCGGGCGATTCCCCCGCTTCGATTTTGCCTCCGGGAAATTCCCACAAGCCTCCTTGCGATTTTCCCTGCCGGCGCCTTGCGATCAGCAGCCGGCCCTGGCCGTCTTCTATAATCGCCGCGGCCACGTTAATCATCGGTTCACACTCCTCCCCAATTGTTCTGGCGCAACGAAAAAGCGGCCTTCGTTTAATTCCATACTGCGACATTGGCCAGATTATATAGTTGAAGAGCCGTATCGTAAAGCTCGCTGTCCTCATAGTAAAGCGAAGCGGAAAGCAACGTGTCTGCCGTCTCCTTCATAATTTCCTGCGCCTTTTCAAGCTGATCGAAGGTCACATAGCTTATTGCCTCGTCCAAAGCTTTGCAGGCGGAAAGAATGAAGTGTTGATCGGGTAATGGCTTTGTCAAACGTTAAATCCCCCGTTTATATAAAGTATGTATATCCCGATTCTATCCATACGCTCCGGCAGCTGCATGTCAGCGAATATTCGTTCGATTCAATAACAATAGATATATCGTTATTTTAAATCAGATATTCCAACCTGTATAGTCGGATAATAATAAAAAAGATCGCAAAAACCGATCGATAAAACTCAATTATTCAAATTTACATCCTTTATTTTCCATATCAAGAGACGAAATGCGAAACCGGCTTTCTTCCATCCGCCCGAACGCGTTATGATCGTATAGAATAGGTATCGAAGAATGTCATTAAGGAGGAATCAAGGCATGTATAGCTTTGAAATTTCGACCCGAGGCCGCGATGAAATGGTGGAGGTGACGGCGCAGGTCCGGCAAGCCGTCAAAGAAAGCGGCGTATCGGAAGGATACGCCATCGTTTACTGCCCGCATACGACGGCAGGCATCGCGATTAATGAAAACGCCGATCCCGACGTCGTCCGGGACGTGCTCCGCCGCTTCGACGAGGTATTTCCTTGGGAGCATCCCAAGGACCGTCACGCCGAAGGAAATACGGCTGCCCATCTGAAGGCGATAACGACCGGAACGAGTCAAACGGTGCTCATCGATAACGGCCGCCTGGTGCTGGGGACATGGCAAGGGATCTACTTTTGCGAATTTGACGGCCCTCGGACGAGAAGATTTTATGTCAAAATCGTCAGAGGCTGACGCCGGGCTAAACCATCAGCCCGCCGGTGCATACCATACCGGCGGGCTTTATTTCGAGCTTATGAACGGAGAGAGGCGACAACGGCTTATGGAAAGCGGTTAGGACAAATTTTTGCCGTAAAAAATTTCGTCCATTTCCTCCCTCAGCCTCGCTTCCATCTCCTTCTGCTCCTTCGGGCTAAGCTTGTCCTTTGTGTAACCGAACAGATAGTTGTTTAAATCGAAGCGGTTCAACTTACATTTTGTATGGAATATATGCTCCTGATAGACGTTTACGTCGATCATGTCGTAAGACGAGATAATGTCGTCCGGGATGTAGTTCTGGATCGAGGTGATGTCGTGATCGATAAACAACTTGTTGCCGTAAATGTCCCGCGTAAATCCCCGTACCCGATAATCGATCGTCATAACGTCGGTTTCGAAGGAGCCGATTAAGTAGCTGAGCGCCTTCAGCGGCGAAATTTCGCCGCAGGTTGAAACGTCGATGTCGGCGCGGAACGTGCTGATGCCTTCGCTCGGATGATATTCGGGATACGTATGGACGGTAATATGACTTTTATCCAGCTGCATGACGACGTTGTCCGGCATCGGCCCCGGCGATTCGTCGAACATATGCGGCGGCGCCTCCACGACCGGTCCTTCCGATACGAGCAGCGTTACGCTTGCCCCCTGCGGCACGTAATCCTGCTTCGCGACGTTCAACACATGCGCACCGATCATTTCGGACACCGTATTCAAAATGCCCGTCAACCGTTCGGAATTATATTGCTCGTCAATGTATGCGATATAGGCTTCCCGTTCTTCCTTCGTCTTCGTATAGCAAATATCATACATATTGAAGCTTAGCGACTTCGTCAAATTATTGAAGCCGTGCAACGTTATCCGTTTGTCAGGGCCATGGTCCGGTTCCATGCTCATCTCGATCCCCCCGTTCATCCCTACTATGTCCCAAAAAGGCGGGGGCCATTCGAAAAAAGCGCCCTTCCGTTATAACGGATGGCCATCCGGCAGTCGGGACTCGATCCCGCCGCTTACCAACCCATGGCACGGAGCCTCTCCAACGTTTTGATCGTAAAATCGACCAGGTTCGCAATGTCCTCCATCTGATCCTCGTTAATTTTGCGATTGAACGGAATGCCGATCCGGTTCCGATAAACAAGCGGCGTACTGCCGTAAATAAAGCCTATCGTTTGGCTAACGGGCTGCTCCGGCTCCCATATTTCGTGCAGCGCTTCCCGGATCTGCCGGCAGTTCTCGTCAATTTCGTCCATCGAAACGTGAAAATAGACGTTCAGCTCGCAGCCGGGGTTCGTCCCTTCCTGCTCCAACAGCTCCGCCGCGAGCTCCTTCAGCGAAGCCGACAGCTCGATCTCGGCATAAGCCGTCCCGCCGTCCGTGAGCTGAAAGCCGATGGAAAACCTTCTTCCCATCACCGCCATGTCCAGGACGTCTTTGCGGCTCGTCACGGCGATTCGCCGGTCCAAATTGTTCAGGTCGTAAATCGTGTTCTCGAATGCGACTTTTAAATTGTCGAATACCGTTGGATCAAACAAGCTGCATCCCCTCCGACTTCGTATAACTGCGACCAGGCTTAGGGTCAGCCTCTATTTCGTGTTTTAAACGACACTTGGCGCGCCGGGCTTAACCGTTACTCCTCGAGTCTGTCCCCTTCGTAATTCCGAATCGTTTCGCGGGCAAAATCGGGTAACGGCGCGCTTTTGCCGCTTTCCTTATCGATAAGCACGAGCGCCCCTCTGCCTGCCGCTTTCAATCGCCCGTTTGCGACCAACGCGTATTGAATGTCCACGGAGGAACGGCCGATACGAGCCGTCCGGACGTACAGCTGCAGAGGATCCTTCAAGTAAACTTGCTCCAAGTACTGACATTCCAGATCGGCCGTCACGGCGACGAACCTGTCCCCGAAAAGCGCGGCCGTCAGCCCGAGATGATCGAAATAATCGACGCGTCCCTGTTCAAAATACATAAAATAGCTGACATTGTTTACGTGTCCCAACATATCCGTTTCGCAATAACGCACTTTAATCGGAATCGAAAATTGAAATTTTTGAAGCCAACCGGCGGCATCCGGCTGTATAAAGCTTATCTTTTTCATGGTGACGGCTGCTCCCTTGGAAAATGATTTATGAATATTGTAGAACTTATGAGAAGGGATGGCAACGGCGCGGCAGCTTATGCTATAGTAGAAAACAATCGAATACTACCTATTTTATTCACTAGGGGAGCCGTTTGGCTGAGACGGAGCTTTCTTGACTCCGGACCCTTGGAACCTGATCTGGTTCGTACCAGCGGAGGGAAGTGGAGACAGCCTGTCATAATGGTCCGCGCGTATTTGCGGCTTGATTCGGGAACCCGCTCCTTCCTTTCGGAAGGGGCGGGTTTTGTGCTTATTGAAGGAGGATGCTTACGATGTCTTATTTGAAAAGGGTGCGCGAACGCAATCCGCTAGTCCATAATATTACGAACCTTGTGGTGGCCAACTTTACCGCCAACGGCTTGCTCACCTTGGGCGCTTCGCCCTTCATGGCGTATGCGCACGAGGAGGTGGAGGACGTCGCCCGTATCGCAGACGCAGTCATGTTCAATATCGGAACGCTTGACGAAAATGTCGTGCAATCCATCCTGCTGGCGGGACGGTCCGCAAACGCCAACGGAGTGCCTGTCGTATTCGACCCGGTGGGAGCCGGGGCGACTCCTTATCGGACGGAGACGGCGCAAACGGTGATGAAGCAGGTCAAGGTAGACGTTCTGCGCGGCAATATGGCCGAAATCGCCAATACCGCAGGCGAACGCTGGGATATTAAAGGTGTCGATGCCGGCGAAGGCAGCGGGGACGCGCTGGAGATTGCCCGGCGGGCTGCCTTGAAATTAGGCTGCATCGTAGCCGCGACCGGCAAGGAGGATATTGTGACGGACGGCACTGCCGTCGCCTTGATCGGCAACGGCCACCCGCTGCTCGCCAAAGTGACCGGAGCCGGATGCCTTCTTAGTTCGGTTGTTGCCGCCTTTCTCGCCGTTGGCGGGGAATCCAAGCTGGACGCCGTAACGGAGGCGCTTGCCTTCTACGGCATCGCTGCGGAGAACGCCTTCGAACGGACGGCCGGACAAGGGCCGGGGAGCTTCCAAATCGAGTTTATCAATCAATTGGCTTCGGTTTCTCCGGAGACCGTCAACGAACGGAAAATCGTCCGCCCATGGAAACAAAGCACCTGAGTGGAGAGGAGTTTGACCGCATGAACGAAACCATTCGCCTGGCCCTAACGATTGCCGGTTCGGATAGCGGCGGAGGAGCAGGCATTCAAGCCGATCTTAAAACGTTCCAGGAGCTCGGCGTTTACGGCATGTCCGCCCTAACCGCCGTTACGGCCCAAAACACGCTTGGGGTACACGGCGTGTATCCATTAACGGAAGAAGCGGTTGCCCGGCAGCTTGACGCGATCGGGGACGATCTTCAGCCCCATGCCGTAAAGACGGGGATGCTGTTCGATGCGGCCATTATCTCCATCGTAGCCGACAAGGCGGCGGAATACGGCTGGGATAAGCTCGTCATCGATCCGGTTATGGTCGCCAAAGGAGGCTCGGCGCTTTTAAAGCGGGAAGCTGTCGCCGCCTTGATCAAGCGGCTGATTCCGCTGGCCCTGGTTACGACGCCCAATGTTCCCGAAGCGGAGCTGCTCGCCGGAATGGCCATCCGGTCGCTTGCCGACCGCGAAGAAGCGGCGAAGCGTCTCGTACAGATGGGCTCCCGTTACGTCGTCATGAAAGGCGGACACGATTACGCAACGGAACAAGTCGTCGACCTGCTATACGATGGGCGACAGTTTATGTATATGGAAAGCAAACGGATCGAAACCCGCCATACTCACGGAACCGGTTGTACCTACTCCGCAGCGGTAACCGCCTTGCTCGCTCAAGGCAAGCCCGTAGAAGAGGCTGTTCAAACGGCCAAAGCGTTTATTCAGGCGGCTATCGAGGAGAACCTGGGAATCGGCGGCGGCCACGGGCCGACGAACCACTTTGCCTATAGGCGGCGACTGCAAGGAGGAGAAGCTTGATGGCAGGGTGGAACGAAGCGGCCGTCCGCCGGGCGTTGAGACTTTATTTTATTGCAGGGAGCGTTAATTGCAGCTCACCCCTAGACGTGCTGCGAGCAGCGATCGAGGGCGGAGCGACGATGTTCCAATACCGGGAAAAAGGAGCCGGCGCCCTCGAAGGAAAAGCGAAGCTGGCGCTTGGCATGCAGCTTCGCGACTGCTGCCGGGAAGCCGGCATACCGTTTATCGTCAACGACGATATCGAGCTGGCCATCGCCTTGGACGCGGACGGCATCCATGTCGGTCAGGAGGATGCGCCCGCGGGCGATATCCGGCGCCTCGTCGGAGCGGGGCGCATTGTCGGCGTATCTGCGCACACCGTCGAAGAAGCGCGCCAAGCGATTGCCGACGGAGCCGACTACCTGGGCATCGGGCCGATCTTCCCGACGTCCTCGAAGGATGACGCCCGTGCCGTACAAGGCACCCGCTTGCTCGAAGAGCTGCGTAACGCGGGCATTGCGCTGCCGCTTGTCGCCATCGGCGGGTTGACCGCGGACAACGCGGCTATAGCTATTCGCTCCGGAGCGGACGGCGTCTCGGTCATTTCGGCCGTCGCGGCCGCTCCTTCGCCGCGCCTGGCCGTCCGGCAGCTGCTCGCGGCTGTCGCATCCGCTTTGCAAGGCCGGTAATTCCAAAAACCGTTTACTCGAAGAGTAGACGGTTTTTTATGTGCAGTTGCTGTATTCGCGAATCGAACGTCAAGTTTTGTGCGGAAGAGCTCTCTTTTGGCTTCTTTTTATCTCTATCCCGTCTGCTCAGTTTGTTACTTCGCTTTCTTCCTGATTAATATTGTCATGCTCTGAGGAGTCTTTATCCTACCAAAATTTTTCTTTATCATGCCTGCTTAGGCTTCTTAGATCCTTTTCGTCGTTATCCCGTTTGCTCAGAACTATTGTTTTCCTTTGTACCGGTATCCCGTTTGCTCAGGCCTTGAAGATTCCTTTTTATCGATATCCCATATAGTCAGGTCTGCTTTCTCCCTTATCACCGCTATTCCGCCTGCTCAGAACTGTTAATGCTCTTGAGCTGCGGATAGAACGTCCAAAAGGAGCGAGACTCAACTGAGCTTGCGGGGAGAATAGCCAAAAGACGCCGGAACCTTCCTGAGCTTGCGGGGAGAATAGCCAAAAGGAGCGAGACTCAACCTGAACTGCGGGGAGAACAACCAAAAGGAGCGAGACTCAACCTGAACTGCGGGGAGAACAACCTAAAAGGAGCGAGACACAACCTGAACTGCGGGAGAATAGCCAAAAGACGCGAGAATCATCCTGGGCTGCGGAGAGAACGACCAAAAATCTAGTGAGTATAAAGCCTAAACATTTCGACTCACACTTCTCTTCCCGAAAAAAAACCGGTCCATGCCGAGCAATGCGGCTGGACCGGTTTGATTGGCGGCTGCCCTGTTGGCTGTCTTGCCTTTTTACTTCGCTTCTTCCAAAATAACGACGCCGTATCCCGGTACTTCCAGCGTATTGCCGGAGACGGCTTGGCCGGACACCGCATCGGCATACGCCTTGCCCGCTTCCAGCTCCGCGGTTACGGCATGCGCGTTATGGTTCAGCAGGAAAAGCAGAGACTTGCCGTCTTTCGCCCGGCGGGACGCTTCCAGGCCGACCGGTCCGCGCGCCAGCGGACGGATGCCTTTGTCCTGTACCAGCTTCGCCATGAAACCTTCCATAAACGCTTTATCCGGGCTGGATGCGACGTACCAAGCTTCCCCTTGGCCGAATTTGTTGACGGTCAGCGCCGGCATTCCTTTGTAGAAATCGCTGCCGTATTCCGCAACGGCCGTGGCGCCTTTCGTGTGGATCAAGTCGCACAGAATGCCGCATTCATAGGAGCCCTCCAGCGTACCGAGGCTCTCCTTCATGACGATCCGGTTCGTGCTGCCGGGAAGCAGAGCATCGATTTCCTCCGCCCAGATGCCAAGCACTTTGCGAAGCTCTCCGGGATAGCCGCCGGTCGTCACGAGGTCGTTTTCATTCACGATACCGCTGAAGAACGTCGTTACGAACGTGCCGCCGCCGGCCACGAATTCCTCGACTTTCTTCGCGTAACCCGGCTTAACCATATATAGTACCGGCGCGATCACGATGTCGTAACCGCTCAGGTCCTCCTCGACGCCGATCATAGCCGTTTGCACGTTCATATTGAACAAGGCGTCGTAATATTTATGAACCTCTTCGACGTATTTCAAGGCGACCGTCGGTCCGCTCGACAGTTCGATCGCCCAGCGGTTCTCCCAATCGAAAACGATCGCAACCTTCGCTTCCACGCGGGCATCGAGCACTTTGTCGCCCAGCTTCTGCAGCTCGGCGCCCAGCTCGGCGCATTCGCGGAAGACGCGCGTATGCTCATGTCCGACATGCTCGATAACCGCCCCGTGGTATTTCTCGCAGGCGCCGATGGAGCGGCGGAGCTGGAAGAACAATACCGTGTCCGCGCCGCGCGCCACGGCCTGGTGGCTCCACAGCCGCATGACGCCCGGGCGCTTCAGCGAGTTGTACGGCTGCCAGTTCTGCTGGCTTGGCGTCTGCTCCATCAGCATGAACGGCTGGCCTTGCTTAAGGCCGCGCATCAGATCGTGCGTCATGGCCGTAAAGCTGTAAGGCGTGTCAAGCGACGGATAGTTGTCCCACGACACGACATCCATATATTTCGCCCACTCGAAGTAATTCAGCTCCGGATAAAAGCCCATCAAATTCGTCGTTACCGGGATGTCCGGCGTATGCTTTTTGAGCGCGTTGTACTCGAGCTTGTAGCATTCCAGCATGCTCGCCGATTGGAAACGGCGGTAATCGAGCGAGATGCCTTGGAAATTCGTCCGGTTGCCGCTCCATTCCTCGCTCAGCTCGTTAGGCACGACGATTTCGTCCCAATCGTAGAACGTATGTCCCCAGAACCGGGTATTCCAAGCTTTGTTCAACTTCTCCAGCGTGCCGTACCGTTCTTTCAGCCACTCGCGGAAAGAGGCTTCGCAATTGTCGCAATAGCAGTAACCGCCGTATTCGTTGGATACGTGCCAGATGAGCACGGCCGGATGGTCCTTGTAGCGCTCGGCCAGCTTCTCGGCGATCCGCTCGGAATATTTGCGGTAGGTCGGGCTGTTCGGGCAAGAGTTGTGGCGCCCGCCGAATTTGCGCTTGCGCCCGTGGTAATCGACGCGCAGCACGTCGGGGTATTTTTTCGCCATCCATGCCGGGTGCGCCCCCGTGCTCGTTGCGAGGCATACGTAAATGCCGTCCTTATATAACCGGTCTATCGTTTCGTCCAAATACGCGAAGTCGTAAGTTTCTTCGTCAGGTTGGGCCAGCGCCCACGAAAACACGTTGACGGTAGCGACGTCGATGCCCGCCAGCTTGAACATGCGGTTGTCCTCGGCCCAAATTTGCGGATCGTCCCACTGCTCCGGGTTGTAGTCGCCGCCGTACCAGATTTTGGGCAGCTTGCTGTTGATCATCATCGGCACATCCTTTACGATATAAGTATAAATCCATTGTACCTGTAGATGTATGCGCTTTAAATATAAGAAACTAGAGAAATCGATATAATAATATGGAACTCGAAATTAGGAGGTGGCGCGATGGAATCGACGGAACGGCTGACCCATCTTCGGTTCGTCCTTTCGCCTTCGGAAGAGCAGCCTCTGCCGTTAACGGTCGAAAGCCTCGGGCATAACCGCGACCAGGAAAAAGTCGACCGGCCGCAAGGGTATCCGCTTTACCATTGGATCCAAACCGAGCGCGGAGAAGGCCGAATCGCATACGACGATAAAACGGTATCCCTCCCGCCCGGCAGCGGAGTGCTTCTTATTCCCCACGCTCCGCACCGCTATGCAGCGGTTGAAGGGTCCGGCTGGGAAACGTTTTATTTAACGTTCGGCGGGTCCGCGTCGGAAGCGATTTTGGAATCGCTGGGCATGAACCGCTCCGCTTATTATAAATGGGAGCCGGACACCCCCTTCACGCGCCAAATGCAGCAGATGCTTCGCCGAAGCGAAACGGACGACGACGTGTTCGGCCTTCAACTGTCCGCGGACGCCTACCGGTTTCTCGTCATGCTGAAAAAATACGGGCAGCTGCACAATAACGCTCCGATCTCCCGCAACGTCGAGAAGCTTCGCCCGCTTATCGAATGGATGGAGGGGCATCTGGCCGACCCGGACATCGGACTGCCCGAACTGGCTGCCGTATTGGGCGTGTCGCCCCGCCACCTGAACGGTTTGTTCCGCCAGACTTTCGGCTTGTCGCCTTACGCCTACTTTATCAACCTTCGCATCCGCAAGGCGAAGGAGCTGCTCGTTATGCAGCCGTCCGCACCCGTCCGGCAGATCGGCGAGCTGGTCGGCTTCCGGGATGCCAGCCATTTCGTCGCCACGTTTCGCCGCAGCGCCAGCATGACGCCGGATCAATTCCGGAGGCTGCACTGATTCGGAAAATTCAAAAGGGACAGCCTCTCCTTGCCGGGCGAATCGTTCACCCGGAACCGCCGTTATGCCTGCGGCGGAGCGAGACTGTCCCTATTCATTTCAAACGCGCGAATTTTGCGGCAATGTTACTTTCGCACGGTCGTCAACAGATTATATACGGCCTGCGCGCTTTCCGCTCTGGACAGCAGCGCTTCCGGCTCGAAGCGGCCGCCGTCGCGGCCATGCACCAGCCCGAGCGCCGTCGCTTCGGCCAGGTCCTCTGCGGCCCAGCCGCTGACCGCTTCCGCATCGGCATATGCCGCAGACACCGTTGCCGAAGCTTGGGCTGTCTCCGCCTCTTGCGTCAACCGGTACGCCCGCAGCAGCATGACCGCCATTTCCTCGCGGGTGACGGCGGCGTCCGGATCGAACGTTCCGGCGTCCCGTCCCTTGACGAGGCCGAGCCGGTAAGCGGCTTCCGCATACGGCGCAAACCAGTCGTTCGTCTGCACATCGGCAAACGTACCTTCCGTTTGCGGCGTCGTATCCGCCCCCAATGCGCGGACGAGCATCGCCGCGAATTGCGCGCGCGTAACGCCGGCATCCGGCGCAAAACGGTCTCCGTTTACCCCTTCGACGACGCCTTTGGCCGCAAGCGACCGGACCGCGGCCGCCGCCCAATGGCTATCCGGCACGTCCCGGAAGCGGCGGTCGTATTCCAGCGCGACGTAAGTGCCGAAACGGTTAAGCTCCGCTACCATCGTATCGCCTTGCAGATCGCCGCCCCTATAGAGGAAGTATCCGCCTTCGCCTTGCTCGTAAATGCCGCCGATGTCCGGGTTAACGGTCCTATCCAACTTAATCGAAACGACGATCGGCCGCCCGGGCTGCTCCAGCGCGGCAACGGCTTGGCCGCCCTGCACGATCGTCAGCCTGAACGTGTATGCGCCCGATGCCGGTTTCAGCGTCAGCCCTTCCATGCCGCCCCGGGCCGCAGCTTCCGCCAGCTCTCCTGCCGTAAGCGGCATCGCTTCAAACCGGATAAACGCTTCCGGGCCCGATTCGTCGAACGGCAATGCCGCCGCATCCGCCAGCGTCTCGTATGGCAGCCGCACCGTTACGCCGTCCATCGCCAGCTGCAAATCTTGGCCCGCCAGCAGCTTCGCCGCATCGATCGGCAACAGCGCCGCGAAAGTCTCTGCCGGCAGCGTGACCTCCGCCGCACCGTCCAGGCCGCTCTCGAGCGCCCCGCTCGAGATCACTGCAGCGCCGGGCCATTGCCCGGTACCGGCCTCGCTCGAACCGCCGCCGTCGCGACCCCCGCCGGTGCCGCCGTCCGGGTCTTGCTTCACGGATACGCCGCTTAGGATCGCCGTTCCACCGTCTGCGCGGCCCGGCACCTGCACGGTGATCGTCCCCTCGGCCGATACCGTATACGTCTCGCCGCCGTACTCGTTCACCGCCGTCGTGCCCGCCAAGAACGGAACGGAAAGCGTAACGGAAACGGGCGTCTCGGCCGTATTGATCACCGTGACGATATTTTCGCCGCCGTATGCTTTGTTAAAAGCGAGATATCCAAGCTCGTCGGATCCGGCCAGCTTCGTCCGCACGCCTTTCGCGTACAGCTTCGAATATTCGGCTCTGATGTTCAGCAGCTTCTTGTAATGGTCGTGCAGCTTCCGCTCTTCCCCGAGCTTGTCCCAAGGCATGTCGCCCCGGTTCTCGCTGTACTCTCCTTTGCCCATGTCCCCGGCGTTGCGGCCGGACCGGCCAAGCTCCTCGCCGTAATAAACGACGGGCATGCCCTTTGCCGTTATCTGCAGAGCGGCGGCCACCATTAATTTGCTTTTGTCGCCGTTCACGTAATGGGACAGGAAGCCGTTCTCGTCATGGCTGCTCAGGAACTGCGCCATCGTTGCCGTATTGGACAGCTTCGCTTCGCGCTCCTGCAAATAGGCGTCCACCGCGTCGATGCTGCCGTTCGCGAAATCTCTCGCCTGTTCCTTGAAGCCGAAATCGAGCAGCGCGTCCATCTGGCCGCTCGCCAGCATGCCCCCGTCCGCATCGACCGTTCCGCCGAAATATTCGCCTAGCAGCTTGAAGCCCGGGTCGATCGCAGTCAATTCGTTTTTGAAAGCGACCCATGTCGTCGTATCCACGTGCTTGACCGTATCCACGCGGAAATAATCGATCGTGTCGCCGCGATCCGTTCTCGCCCGTTCCAGCCAGCCCGTCTGCCAGGCGATAATCTTCTCGCGCACCTCGGCGTTCTCCGTCATCAAATCCGGAAGCCCGCTCAACTCGCCCTTGACCGGATTGACGTCCGCCGACAAGCCGTTCGTCCGCAGCATTCCGGCAAATCTCGCCTTATCCTCCTCGGTAACGCCTTCCGTGTTATCGCCGGGCTTTAAGCCGTAGCCCGTGTGGTTCAGCACGACGTCCACCATAATTTTGATTCCCCGGTCGTGCGCTTGGTCGATCAGCGTTTTGAACGTGTCCAAATCTCCGAGATGCTCGTCGAGCTGCGTAAAGTCTTTCGCCCAATAACCGTGGTAACCGTAATGCTTATAGGAGTCGCTTACGCTGAAATCGATATTGTCGACGATCGGCGTAATCCATAACGTGTTAATGCCGAGCTCGTCCAAATAATCGAGCTTCTCGATCAGCCCCTTGAAATCGCCGCCGTGGTACGCTTCAAGATGCTGCTTATCGGCCTTGTCGTTGTTGGACGGATCGCCGTCGTTGAACCGGTCCGTCAGCACAAAATAAATGCGGGATTCGTCCCAATCGAAATCGAGTGCGCCCGCACCGGTACGCGGTTTGACGGTAACCTTTACGTTATGGCGGTGGGCGTTGCCGTATTGATCGACAAGCGTAACCGGGATGTTCTTGACGCCGGCCGATACGCTATCGTTCACCGCAATCGTGTGCGCCATCAGCTCGACGTTGAAGCCGGCGGAAGAAGGGCCGCCGAGCTCGCTTAAATCCATTCGGCCTTCCCGGAACGAAACGGGCTCGGACGAAGACGCGCTTAATCTTAGTACGGCGTTGTCGTTATAATCAACGGCTCCCGGTTGAACGCTGCCGGTAATCTTCACTTCCGGCTTGCGGTACATCACCGTAGAAATACCGTCCTGCGCGTTCGCCGGGTCGGGCCGCTCGGTCAAGGAGCCGTCCCTCGCAACGAGAAAGCTGTATTCGTAGCTGCCGGGAGCGATGTCGCGCAGCGTATACTCGAACCATTCTTTTGCCGGATCGTACGCCATATCGTACGTGCGGCCGCCGATGCGGACTTGAACGCGCTCGATTTCGCTCATCAGCCCTTGGGCGAACAACGTCTCGTCCCGATAACGGAACGTAACATGCCCGTCCTCCAAATACGGACCGTGAAGGGACGGAAATACGTCGATCTCGCCGACCATGCTGCGCACGTTGACCTTCGTGTAGCGGTCCCCTTCGGTTAACGGGATCATGCGGTCGTACGGGATATCCTGCTTGGCGGTATTCCAGTCCGTTCCTTTGCGCAGCACGAATCCGACGCCGACGGCATCGTCCGCCACTTCGATCGTCGCGGCGGCGACCCCGTTCTCCACTTTATCGAACACTATTTGGCCGTCCCGCACGCCGGTCCCCCACACCCAAATGTTCCATCCGTTGTAGTCGGCGTCCGGTCGAATATAGTTGAATTGCAGCACCCTCGGCCGGTCCGGCTCGGTCACTTCCACCCGGACCTCGGCGGTGAAGCCTTGATATTGCACCGTAATGACCGATTGGCCCGGACCGATTGCGGTAACGGTTCCGTCCGCCGCAACCGCAGCCACCGAAGGACGGCTGGAAGAGAAGCTCGCCCCGCTCTTCACCTTCGTCCGGCTGCCGCCGTCATAATGGGCGTACACCGTTATCAGACGGTTGTCGCCGGTCTCGAGCGCAATATCGCCGGAATCCGGCTGAATCGAGACGACCTGCTGCGCTTTCGAATCCATGCGGATAATAACCGCGCTGAGCGGGTCGATGGCGATCGATTGCGCGGTCAGCTCGAAGCCCGAAGGCGACGCGACGGCGTCGGCTCCCGCCTCGTCGTTGTCGGCGACGACCGTTCCGGCCGTCAGATCGAGCGGAAGCGTCAGCGTTCTGCTCCGGTTGTCCGCGTTGACGAAAACGTAGTAATCGCCGGTTCCGTCCATCGACGCGTTTTTATAGGCGATAACCAGATCGCGCGTTCCGATTTCCGGCGCTTCGATAAGCGTCACGTTCGAGTTAACCAGATCCCGGTCCCCCAGCCGGAAAGCGTCCGTATGCCTGCGCAGCTCGATAAGCCCTTTCGTATATTCGCTTGTCGCATGATTCACCGGATATTGATCCGCGTCGGCCGCTTTCGTCCAGTCGAACCGGTTGATCGCGTCCGACGAATCGTAAGAGTCGTGCACGAAATAGCCGAATACCCGGCCGGATTCGTCGGCCAGCGCATGATATTTCTGCTCCGGCACGCCGTCGCCCAGCCATTGCTTCGTGCGTCCGTATTCCTGGCCGGTATGAAGGAAAGCGGTGCCCTGCGAAGTCAACACGAGCAGGTTGCCGAGCCGGATCCTTTTATGAATTTCAACATCGTTCTCCGGAATCGCCGGGTCCTTGCGGATCGATTGCGCAATAACGTCGTACAACGTCAAGTTGTCGTGCGCTTCGATGTATGGCACGATATCGCCCGGATCGTCCGCCGCCGTATTGCTTGGCTGGCCTTTAATATTGTTCAATATCGTCCGGATGTCGCGCGCCCCGCCCGTAATGAACCGCGGTTCGCCTTCGGAGCCGTAGCCGGACTTCAGCTCGTTGCGGATTTCGTCCGAAAAGACGGCGACGTTATCCGTCTTGTCCATCCAGTCCTGGTCGGCGCCCATGCCTTCCAGCGACGGGTCGGACTGATCGCCTTTGAACGTGCGCCAGCCCTCGCCGATAAACAACGCGTTCGGATTCAGCTTCGCCGCCGCGTCGTAAGCTTTTTGCACGGCCGGATACGTCGCGTCGCCCATCATATCCCAGCGCATGCCGTCGATTTTATACTCGTCGAACCAATATTCCACCGAATCGATCATCAGCTTCTCGGCCATCGCGCGGTTCGTCGCCAGATTGTTGCCGAAGTCGCCGAGAAAATCGCCGTTCGCGTTCTGGAACGCGTAATAGTCCGGGACGATATCGTTCAACAGATCGACCTTGGCCATATGCGTGTACACGACATCAAGCACGACGCCCATTCCCGCTTTATGAATCGCATCGATCAGCTGCTTCAGCTCTTTGATCCGCAGCTCGGGATCCTTCGCATTCTCGGAATATGCGCCGTCCGGGGAGAAATAGCTGTGCGGATCGTATCCCCAGTTATATTCGTTGTCCTTGGCGGAGTACTCCGTCTCGCGCTCGCCCATGGCGGCCTCGTCGCCGTAATACCACGCCATGACCGGCAGCAGCTGAATATGGGTGACGCCCAGCGACTTGATGTACGGCAGCTTGTCGATAAACGCCTTGTAGGAGCCCCATCGCGCATGCAGATCGCCTTCGATGGACGGATCGGACGTAAAATCGCGGATATGCGCCTCCCATACGATCGCGTCCTCCCGCTGCTTGTACCCCTCAATGTCGGCGTAGCCGAAGCCTTCCGGATCCGTCCCGCTCAAGTCGACGATCGCCGCCTTGCCGACCGTATCGCCGTCGGGGCCGGCTTCGCCTTTCGTGTTGACGCGGAACTCCGCCATCGACTTGGCGTACGGGTCCAGCACTTTTTTCGTTACGCCGCCGTTCGTCACTTCATATTGATAATAATAGCCGCGCAAATCCGTAACGCCGGCTCCGGCCAAATCTTCCGGGTTGACCCGCGCGGACCAGACGCCATACTCGCCTAATGTCAAATCGGCGGTCCCGACCTGCTTCGACGAATCGTCCTTATCGTAAAAGTTGACGCGGACGGCGCTTGCCTTCGGCGCCCATAGCTTCAGCTCCACGCCGCCGCCCAAGTACGTCGCGCCCAGATCGTCGCCGCCGTAGGCGAACTTGTTGTCGATCAGGCGCCATCCCGCCTTCGCCGAAACCGTGCGGCCTCCATATTCGACGGCAAGCGGCGCCAGCTCCAGATCGACGTTAGCGGACAGCTGCAGAGCGACCGTCAAGCCGTCCTCTTGAATATCTGCGGCACGCACCGCAATCGCCGCGCCGTTCCGGTCTTTGACCGCAATGGTGCTGAGCAGCGTCGCTTCGTCCAATCCTTCCGTCGTGTTAAAGCCAAGCAGCAAACGGTCGTCCGCGACGAGCTCGGCGTTTCTCAGCTCGCTCTCGATCTCGCCGTCGGGGTTCGTATAAACGGTATCGTCCCCTTGCTTGATCCACACTTCGTTCATGGAAGGCGAAGCGAGCTGGAGCGACTTGTCGCCTCCGTCCTTCTCGCCGCTCGTCCGGTTTACGACCAGAAAACCGACCTTGGAAGCGCCGGCGGCGAGCTGCACGTCCATATAAGCTCCAAAGCTGTCCCGCTTGTCCGTCGCAAAAGGAACGGCTCCGGCCGGCCAATCGGCGGACGGCGAAGCGACGTCGTTCCATAACCATAAGCCAAGCCCTTCGTATCGGCCGTCCGTCCGCTTGTAATGGATGCGCAGATGCCCCTCCGGAACCGAATCGACCACGGCGCTCACTTCGTGGGTATCCGCGTCGTAAACGAACGTCACCCGGCGTTCGGCGGACAGCTCGAGCACGGCGTTCGAAGCCGGATAAGCGGGCGCCTCCCAGCTTGTCCCGAGCACGATCTTGTACTCGTACCGGCCTTTCGGCAGGGCGGCCGCCGCTTCGAATACGCGGTCGCCGTCCTCGTCCTTGAGCAGCAGGCCGGCGTCGGCCGGACTCCAATTCGGCTCTCCGAGCGCCGATTGCAAATCGCCGACCAGCCGCGGCGCTTGCTCCTGTGCCGCGGTCGCCGCATAGGTGTCGCCCGCTACCGTCTCGCTTGCCGCCTCCGTTCCGGCTAAAGCGCCGTCTCCCCCGCCGCCGGACCCGGTTGCCGCCGGCTCGGCCTCCACCGCTTGGCCGGATAGCTCATCGTTCGCCCAAGCGGCCGGAATGCCGGCGGTCGTCCAGACCAGCGCCGCGACCAATAGGGCGGACACAAGCTTCCTGAAACGATTCATGGCTGTCATGAAGGTACTCCTCCTTTTGTTTGTGCAATTGTTGTGCAAACGTTTGCATAATAAGCCAAAAAATAAAACAAACAGACCCAAGTAAACCATTCCCGGCATTTCGTAAAGGAACAAATTGACTTGAAAGCGTTTGCCTATCGTTATTTTAAAATGCGATGGAAAGCGCTGTCAATCCTATTATTTAAACCTCCCCCCACCCCCTCCAGAGGAGGGGGCTCCAAGGGGCTCGCCCCTCTGGACACCCCAAACCGGCGTCACTGCCGCGCGGCCGTCTGCGACAATCAACCGTGCCAACCCCCGCGTTGTCCTGCGGACAAAGCTTCATGTCGAAGAGAATATGAGAACCCCGAACCTGCTACTAGTTGCAAACAAGCTTCATAGTCCGGGGCTGGAAGGAGTTAATTCTATCTAATCAAAAAAAGCCCCGACTCTATCGAATCGGGGCTGCAGCATGCATGGCGGATTAAGCCATAATTTTGCAAATATCGTTCGTGAACGCCACCGGGTTCTGAATCGGAAGCCCTTCGATGAGCAACGCTTGATTGTACAGCAGGTTGGTGTAAAGCGCAAGCTTCGTTTCATCCTGCTCAGCCGCTTTTTTAAGCGCCTGGAACACTTCGTGGTTGACGTTGATTTCGAGCACCTTATCCGCTTTGACGTCTTGGCCGTTCGGCATGGCGCTCAGCACTTTCTCCATCTCGATCGACAGCTCGCCTTCGGCCGCCAGGCAGACCGGATGGGATTTAAGCCGTTTCGAAGCGCGGACGCTTTTCACCTTGCCGTCCAAGAGGCTTTGCATCCGTTCGAACAGCTCCTTGTTGTTGTCTTCGTTCGCGTCCGCGCTATCGTCCGACTCGCTCTCGATACCCAAATCGCCGCTCGACACCGAACGGAACTCTTTGTCCTTGTACTTGTCGATAATCTTGATTGCGAATTCGTCGATATCTTCGGTCAAGTACAGCATTTCGTAGCCTTTGTCCGCGACAAGCTCGGTTTGCGGCAGACGCTCGATCCGTTCGATCGATTCGCCGGTCGCGTAATAAATATATTTCTGGTCTTCCGGCATCCGCGATACGTATTCGTCCAAGCTCACCAGCTTCTTCTCCTTGGAGGAGTAGAACAGCAGCAAGTCCTGAAGATCGCCTTTGTTCGCGCCGTAATCGTTGTACACGCCGAATTTCAATTGGCGGCCAAACGATTTGTAGAACTTCTCGTAGTTTTCCCGCTCGTCCTTGAGCATGCTTTGCAGCTGGCTCTTGATCTTGTTCTTGATGTTCTTCGCGATAAGCTTCAGCTGGCGGTCATGCTGCAGCATTTCGCGCGAGATGTTGAGAGACAGATCCTCGGAATCGACCATCCCTTTCACGAAGCTGAAATAGTCCGGGAGCAGATCGCCGCATTTGTCCATAATGAGGACGCCGTTCGAATACAGCTCCAGCCCTTTCTCGAATTCCTTCGTATAATAATCGAACGGCGTATGCTCGGGAATGAACAGAATCGCGTTGTACACGACGGCGCCGTCCGCGCTGACATGAATTTGCTTCAGCGGCTTGTCGAAGCCGTACCGCTTCTCGAAGTAGAAGTTGTTGTAGTCTTCTTCCGTCAGCTCGCTTTTGTTTTTGCGCCAGATCGGGACCATGCTGTTGATCGTTTGCTCTTCCGTCACTTCCTCGAACTCGCCTTCGGCGCCTTCCTTCGGACGGCTTGTCTTCATGTCCATCTTGATCGGATAACGGATGAAGTCGGAATATTTCTTGACGATCGCGCGCAGCCGGTACGTCTCCAAATATTCGTCGTATTGGTCTTCTTCCGTATTCGGTTTGATTTGCAAAATAATGTCCGTGCCGACCGTCTCTTTCTCGCAAGGCTCGATCGTGTAGCCGTCCGCGCCTTTCGACTGCCACTTGTAAGCCTGATCGCTGCCCCAAGCTTTCGAAATGACCGTCACTTCGTCGGCCACCATAAACGCCGAATAGAAGCCGACGCCGAACTGGCCGATAATGTTGTGGCCGTCCTTCAGCTCGTTTTCCGTCTTGAACGCAAGCGAGCCGCTCTTGGCGATAACCCCGAGGTTCGTCTCCAGCTCCTCCTGCGTCATGCCGATGCCGGTATCGGAAATCGTAAGCGTCCGTTTGTCCTTGTCCGGCGTAATTTTAATGAAGTAATCCTCTTTATTAAAAGTAAGCCCCTCTTCGCTGAGCGCCTTGTAATACATCTTGTCGATCGCGTCGCTGGCGTTCGAGATCAGCTCGCGCAAAAAGATTTCGCGCTGCGTGTAGATCGAATTGATCATCATTTCGAGCAGCCGTTTCGACTCGGCCTTAAATTCCTTCATGACAGCCATGGAAAATCTCCCTTCGCGAATATAATGTTAGCACTCTCGTGCACCGAGTGCTAAACCCGTTAATTGATATATACCATATCGTAAAAAAGGCTGTCAATATAAGCGATGTCAAAGAAAAAGGACTGCCGCGGCGAACTCGTCTCCCATTGTCAGGTTGCTTCTCACAACCGGGGCGGTTCGCTTCAGACAGTCCCTTTTTTTAAGATGGCGTGTGCGTCTTCATCTCGTCCAAGCTTTTGAATTCGTAGCCCTTTGCCCGGGCATCGTCGATGATTCGGCCGAGCGCCGCCGCATTGTCCTTCGATACCGAATGAAGCAGGATCACCGCTCCCGGATGAAGCTGCGCCATGACCGTGCGGTAGGCATAGTCGGCTCCCCGCTGCATGTTGGTGTCCCAATCTTTATACGCGATCGACCAGAATACGTTCGTATACCCCATTTCGCGGCTGACGGCCAGCGAACGCTCGTTGAATATGCCGCGCGGCGTGCGCAAATACCGCATCTCCTTCTGGCCGGTCAGCGTTGCGACCTCGTTCTTCACCTTGTCGAGCTCTTCGCGGATTTGCGCCTCGGAAATTTGGCTCATATCCGGATGGCTCCAGGAATGGTTGCCGATGAGATGGCCTTCGGCCGCCATCCGCTTCAGCAGCTCCGGCTGCGTCTTGACGTAATGCCCGGTCACGAAAAAGATCGCCGGCACCCCTTTTTCCTTCAGCACGTCCAAAATACGGGACGTATAGCCGTTCTCGTAGCCGTTGTCGAACGTTAAATAAAGCTCCTTTTGGCTCGTGTCCCCCGTAAATATGGCTCCGTACCTTTTCAACAAATCTTTGAACCCTTCTTGATCAATGGACGGCAGCCGGCCTTCGGAGCCTTTCGCGAAACCAAAATGATAAGGCCCTTCCGCCGAAACGGCCGATCCCCCGGCAAGCTGGCCGAGCAATAAAGCGAAAGCCAGCGCCGCAATGCGGAAACCGCGCATCGAAAGCTCACTCCTTGCTGATCTTATCGTTAACATCTGCCGCAAACGCAAACATTTTATTGTTGGCTTAAAACCGGGGCATTATGTACGCATTTGGAAAAACGGAAACGGCTCCCTCGCGTTATCTTGTTTAATATTGAACATCCCTAAGCGGCCGTCCGATCGGCTCCAGACGCGCGTCCTTGTTGAATTGCCGATACGACCATGCTAAATTTAAGCTAAACTTTTAAGTCTGAGAGGTACATATGTTCAACTATGAACAGTTTCCGATAAACGACGGCTTCCGCGTCCTGTCCCCGGAAGCGCAATGCTCCGAAGCGGCCGCCCTGCTGGACAAGGGGCATGCCGTTTATGCCGCCTTTGAAGGACGCGATTACTTATTTACGCCGGAGGATGCCTCGTTATTCGAGACGGCCGCCGGAACGCTGGCCGGCCTCTTGTCCGGCCGATCGTCCCTCGTTTCTCCCGCCGTCGTCGGGGAGCCGCCTTTCAAAGCCGGGGATTGGATCGCCGACCTGCCGGCCGGGCTGCGGCGGCCTATCGTGTTTCGCAATGGGGCAGGCGATACGCTCGGTTTCTGCATGCCCGGCGAAGCGCTGCGGCATCTATGGCGGCTGAAGCGGCATGCCGAAGCTTATTTTGCGACGCTAGCCGAGACGGTGACGGACGCGGTGACGGCGGTTGACCGGAACGGCTCCGTCATCTGCTGGAACGAAGCCGCGGAGACGATTTACGGCATTCCGCGGCGGCAGATTGTCGGCAGGCGTATCGGCGAGCATTTCGAATCCGATTCGCTTGTGGTGATGCGGATTTTGGACGAAGGACGGTCGATCCGCAATACGTACCATCGGCCGCGCCAAGGGACGCATGTCCTGATCAACGCTTCCCCGATCCGGGACGCCGGCGGCGCGATTATCGGCGGACTTGCCGCCGAACAGGACATCACCCATCTCGTCAAGCTGAACGAAGAGCTATCCTCGGCGCAGGCGAGCAAGCTGTATTCGATGGCGGGGAAAGCCGACCCGTTCTCGCTGATGGGCGGCCAAAGCGAAAGCATCGGCAAAGTGGTGCGGATCGCCAAGAAGGTGGCCGAATCCGACACCCCCGTCCTGCTGACGGGCGAAGCCGGCACAGGCAAGGAGCAGCTCGCAGAAGTCATTCATCTGGCAAGCGCAAGGTCGGACGGTCCGTTCATGACCGTCAATTGCGGCGCCGCTCCCGCCGGCATGCTCGAAAGCGAGCTGTTCGGCTTCCAGGGAGGCGCGTTCTCGGGACAAGAGACGAAGAAGGCGGGCAAGCTGGAGACGGCAAGCGGCGGCACGCTGCTGCTGAACGAAATCGACAAGCTGCCGCCCGAGCTGCAGGACAAGCTGCTGCACGCCATTAAACGCCGCACGATTACAAGGCTGGGCGGCCATGCGGAAATACCGGTTCAGCCGCGAATCATTGGCGCTACGAGCCGGAATCTGGAGACGCTGGCCGCCGAAGGACGGTTTCGGCCGGACCTTTACTACGCGATTAGCGTCATCTCGATTGCGCTGCCGCCGCTGCGCGACCGCAAGGAAGATATCGCCGCTTTGTTTCAAATCTACTTGCGGGAGTTTTCACTGCTGTACCAGAAGCCGGTTCCGGCCGTGGAGCCGGAAGTGGCGCTGGCCTTCGCCAATTACGACTGGCCGGGCAATATGACCGAGCTGCGGGCGGTAACCGAACGGTGCGTCATTCTGAGCGAGGACGACTCGATTACGCTCGATCTTCTCCCCGAAGCGCTGCAGAAGGAGCAGCCGCAGTTGGCCGGGAAGGCCCCGGACGATATCGAGTTGGGGCCGGATAAACGGCTCAAGCCCCGCATGACCGAAGCCGAGGAAGCCGAACGGATTGAGGAGGCGCTGGCGAAAACCTCGGGCAACAAAAGCACCGCGGCAAGACTGCTAGGCGTCTCCCGCGGCACGTTATACAACAAGATGAGAAAATACGGCATCACGTGAAATCAAAAAGGAGCTTGCCGCGTTCCCGCAGGAATCGTACGCAAGCTCCTTTTTGATTGCGGGGCGGCCTAACCGCAGCCGCGTTAACCGATCCGCGGCGCCTTCTTTGCGGAACCGCGGGACGACACGATCAGCTCGTCAATCCGCTTTACGATCCGGTCCATCGAAGCCGGATCATGCACGTCATATTCGTCGATATTCAGCCTAAGGACAGGACAAGCGTCAAACCCGTCGATCCATTCGGCGTAACGGACATGCATCCGTTCCCAATACGAGCGTTCCGTCTGAATTTCCATATCGCGGCCCCGCTCCTCGATCCGTTTCAATATCGAAGGCAAGCTCCCTTCAAGATAGATCAATACGTCCGGATGGGGAAAATACGGAGTCATGACCATCGCTTCGAACAAGCTCGTATATGTAGCGTAATCGACGGCGGTCATCGTCCCTTGATCGGCATGCATTTTGGCGAATATGCCGGTATCCTCGTAAATCGAACGGTCCTGCACGAAGCCTCCTCCGGCGTCGAAGATCCGTTTATGCTCCTTGAACCGCTCGGCCAAAAAATATATTTGCAGATGAAAGCTCCAGCGGTGAAAATCTTGATAAAACTTGTCCAAATACGGGTTGTGGTCGACCTTCTCCATCGACGTCCTGAAGGCAAGCCGGCGAGCCAGCGCTTGCGTCAGCGTGGACTTCCCCACGCCGACCGTGCCGGCCACCGTAATGATGGCATCGGCGGGTATCGAATGATGCACTGCGGTTTAAACCCCTTTCTATCAGAAACGGTTTCCTGACCCGGAAAAATCATCGAACCGTCCCGCGGCGGAAAAAATATTAAATGAGAAACCTCCATCGAGCTCGAGGAACATATTTGCGGTAAAAAAAAGACATTCCGCTTCCGGAAAGCGGAGGCTTCCGCCATCCCCGAAAACAGACCTGTCTATTGTACCATACTTGCCGATTCGGCTACATCCTATTTATACAACAGGGTATGCCTTCCAATCCATTTATACTATAATATCACTAAAAATAGGGAGGTTAATCCATGTCCATAGACCGTATAGCCGAACGTCTTCCCGCTTTCGGAATTGAACTGCCCGCCGCTAGCGAACCTGCGGCCCGTTACGCCAATTATGTGAAGGCCAACGGTTTATTGTTCGTTTCCGGAAAAGGGCCGGCAGGACAGCCGAGAGGCAAGCTTGGGATCGACTACACAACCGAGGAAGGCTGCCAATATGCTAGACTGGCCGGTATAGAGGTGCTCGCCGTCGTTAAATCCGCTTTAGGCTCGTTGGATCATGTCAAAAAGGTCGTGAAAATCCAAGGTTTTGTCAACGCCTCGCCGGATTTCGACGAGCATCACAAAGTTTTGAACGGCTGCTCGGACCTTATGCTTGATGTTTTTGGTCCTGAAAAAGGCTCTCATGCCAGGTCGGTATTCGGAGCCGTATCCGTACGCGATAATTTGCCGATTATTATCGATTCTATCTTTGAGTATACCGAGGATTGATTTTGTCTTGCGAAACGGACGTCCGGCCGCTTCTCGGCTATTTTCGGACGGACGTCGCTTTCGCCTGCGTAAAGAGCAGTAGATAATCGTAGCCTCCCGCCTTGGAATCCGTTCCCGACATGTTGAAGCCGCCGAACGGATGCGCTCCGACCATCGCGCCCGTGCACTTGCGGTTAATGTACAAGTTGCCGCAATGCATCGTTTCCAGCGCTTCGGCGATGCGCTCGTCGTCTTGCGAGAAGAACGAGCCGGTCAGGCCGTATTCCGTGTCGTTGTATACGGCTATCGCTTCCCGGTAGTCCTTCGCCTTGCAGATTGCCAGTACGGGGCCGAATATTTCTTCCTTCATAATGCGGGCTTTGGCGTCCACGTCCGCAAATACCGTCGGCTGAATATAGTAGCCGTTGCCGCCCGCTTTGCCGCCTCCCGTCAGCAGCTTGCCTTCCGTCTTGCCGATCTCGATGTAGCCCATAATTTTCTCGTACGAGCTTTTGTCGATAACGGGGCCGATCGGAAAATTGCGCTCGGGCAGGCCGATTTGCAGTTTGTTCGTCAGCCGGATTATTTTCTCCACCGCCGCGTCGTAGACCGATTCGACGATGATGGCGCGGGAGCCGGCGGAGCACTTCTGTCCCTGAAAACCAAACGCCGACGTGACAATCGCTTGCGCCGCCGCGTCCAGATCGGCGGTCTCGTCGACAACGATGCCGTCCTTGCCGCCCATCTCGGCCACCAGCCGCTTGATCCAGATTTGCCCTTCTGCGGTTTTGGCGGCAAGCTCGCTGATGTGAAGACCAACGTCTTTGGACCCGGTGAAGCTGATAAAACGCGTTTTCGGATGCGATGTCAAGTAATCCCCGATTTCTGCGCCGCTGCCCGGCACGAAATTCAGGACGCCGGCGGGGAGTCCGACCTCCTCCATCAGCTCGACGAACTTGTGCGCCATAACCGGGGTCGTCGAAGCCGGCTTCAGCAGCACCGTATTGCCCGCCACGATGGCTGCGGCCGTCATCCCTACGCAGATCGCGTTCGGGAAGTTCCACGGCGGAATGATGATACCGACGCCAAGCGGAATGTAGCGCAGCCGGTTCGTTTCGCCTGCCAGCTGCACGAGCGGCATCGTTTCGTTGATCGAGTCGAGCCGGATCATCTCGCGCGCGTAAAACTCCAGAAAATCGATCGCTTCCGCCGTTTCGACATCCGCTTCGGCGTAATTTTTGCCGGCTTCCAGCACCATGACGGCCGAAAATTCAAGCTTGCGCTCGCGCATCAGCTTGGCGGCTCGCAGCAAATATTGCGCGCGCTCCGCCGCGGGGACCTTCTTCCACGATTCGAACGCCGCAAGCGCGGCTTGCATCGCTTCTTCGGCCAGCTCCCGGTCCGCTTTGCTGACATAGCCGACAACCATGTCCAGATCGCCCGGGTTGACGGATACGATTTTGTCGTCCGTAAACCTTTTCTCCGGACCGATATGGAGCGGATATTCGCGTCCCAGGTCGGCTTTCGCTTTGGCGATCGCCTCCTCCATCGCTTTCGCGCTCTGCGGCTGCGTAAAGTCGATGAACGGCTCGTTTTTGAACGGGGGAATCGCTATCGTGGTCATGCGTTGTTCTCCTCTCCTGTACAAGCGGTTTTAAACAACCTGCATAACGGTCTTCTTTCGTGCTACGGCTTCCTGTCCCGGAACGGACGGCCTCCGGTTTATTTAAACAAGTTTCTGAGGACGAACCACACATTCGCCGGACGCTCGGCCAACCGCCTCATATTATAGCCGAACCAATCCCGGCCGAACGGGACGTAAATGCGGACCTTGTAGCCTTCCGCCGCCAGCCGCTTCTGCAAATCCTCGCGAATGCCGTACAGCATCTGGAACTCGAATTGCGTCCGCGGGATCCCGTTATCCTCCGCATACCGGCGAGCGATGGAGATCATGTTTTCGTCATGGCTGGCGATGGCCGTATAATGACCGTTCGACATATGCAGCTTGATGATCTTCGCATAATTGGCATCGACGTCCTTTTTATCCGGGAACGCCACTTTGGGCGATTCCTTGTAGGCTCCTTTCACCAGCCGAAGATTGGCTTTAAAGGCGTTAAGGTCGCGGATATCCTGTTCCGTCCGGTACAAATACGCCTGCAGAACGATGCCGACGTTGTCGAACTCCCGCCGCAGCTCGCGGTAAATATCGAGTGAGGCTTGGCAGTGTGCGTAATCCTCCATGTCGATGCGCACGAAATTGTTAAGCTCCCGGGCGCGGCGCAAAATGCTTCGCATGTTGTCCATGCAGAGCGCTTTGTCGATGTCCAGCCCGAGCGACGTCAATTTGAGCGACAGGTTGGATTCCACGCCGCTCTCCTCGATCGCTTCGAGCGTATTGAGGCACATCCGCGCCGATTCAACCGCCTCCTCCCGGGTCGATATAAATTCGCCCAAATGATCCAGAGTCGCGATGCGGCCTTCGCGATTCAATTGGCGGACAGCCTCGATCGCTTCTTGGACGGTAATTCCCGCCACGAACCGCTTCGCACCGAAGCGCAGGCCGTACTTTTTGGCCAATCGGTTGGCGAACCGGTTTTTGGCCAGGCCTTGAAACAGGTTGCGCAACAACGTCTCCACGTTTGCTCTCTCCCTATATTCGTATATTGGCTTACCTTGATTATATGCCGCTGCACAATATTATGTACATAATTAACCATTATAAATAGATTATGTTCAATTTTGAACAACATGGCATAACCGCCGTCTGTCTGTTTCGTTCCTTGTCCAAAAATAGTCCGACACAAATTCGATCTTGGAAGCTGGGAGGTTTTTTTGCAGGTTGTTGTATAATTATTCATTATAATGTATTATAATTCAATCGTGAAGGAGGCAGATATCGATGGATCATAGACAGATTGAAGAGTTGTCCTTAAACAATTGGCCGGCTTTATCCACGCTGCTGTATGACGGGTGGGTGCTGCGATTTGCCGAAGGGTTTACGAAACGGGCCAATTCCATTAACCCGATCCATGACTCGACCTGGGATGTGGACGGCAAAATCGAGCAATGCGAGCGAATCTATGCAGCCAATCAGCTTCCCGCGGTATACAAAATAACGCCGTTCGTTCGCCCCGGCAATTTGGACGGCGTTCTCGCGAACAGAGGCTACTCGGTTGTCGATATAACCAGCGTTCAAACGTTGCGGCTCGATTCTCTCGCCGAGCCGAAGCCGTATACGGTTCAAATCGACGAACTGGCGACGGATGCTTGGATCGGCCTGTTTTGCCGAATGAACCGCATGGATCTTCGTTACAAGCCGGTCATGGAACGGATGTTGTCCAATATCCGGACGCCAAAAGGCTTTATAACGTTATTCTCCGATGGCGAGGCGGTAAGCTGCGGTCTCGGCGTTATCGAGCGCGGATACATCGGCCTGTACGATATCGTAACCGATGAACGGTACCGGAACCGCGGCTTTGCGGAGCAAATGATCTTGCACTTGCTGCATTGGGGAAAAGCAAACGGAGCCGGCTACAGCTATCTGGCCGTCGTCGCCGATAATGCCCCGGCGCTCCGCCTTTACTCGAAGCTGGGGTACTCGGAGATATATAAGTACTGGTATCGCGTAAAGAACCGACTGAGCCGGATGTCCGGCTTTATGCGTCGGCCCTCATAAGGTACAATAAAGCGCAGAATTTACATAACCGTAACAAGGAGAAATCATCCCATGGACGCAACGACCGAAACCGCCCGCATGCTGGAAGAGCTGCAAGCTAACCATTGGCCGGCTTTGCAAACGATGCTGCTCGACGGATGGCTATTAAGATTCGCCGACGGCTACTCGAAACGGGCCAACTCCATCCAGCCGCTTTTCCCTTCCTCGCTTGACGCGGAACATAAAATAACGATGTGCGAACGCATTTATACGGACCGGCAGCTGCGGCCGGTCTTTAAAATAGCTCCGTGCGTCCAACCCGCCGATTTGGACGATCTGCTCGAACGGAAAGGCTATGCCCTCGTCGACATTGCAAGCGTCCAATGCATGCCGTTAGCGGACGTAAAGGAACCGTCCATCCGAACGGCCGCAATCGACGAAACCGTAACCGGCGAGTGGCTGGATCACTATTGCAGGCTGTCCGGTTCAAACGACCGGCAGCGGGCAACGATGCGGCAAATGTTCGCCAATATTCGGACCAAAGCGGCTTTCGTTACCTTGTATCACGAAGGGCAAGCCGTTGCTTGCGGCATCGGCGTGGTCGAGCGCGGGTATATCGGATTGTGGGACATTATAACCGGCGTCCAATACCGGAAACGCGGATTCGGGGAACAGCTCCTGTTGAATCTGCTGGCATGGGGGCGCCAGAACGGAGCGCAGCACGGTTATCTTGTCGTCGTGGCCGACAATGCGCCGGCCCTGAAGCTGTACGCCAAGCTGGGCTTTCGGGAAGCGTACCGGCATTGGTACAGGGTGCACCCGGGAGCTTAAGGGAATCCGGAGCGCCTTGCGGAAAGAGGATTGTATCCCTAAGTTAAACTTGCGAACAGCCCCAGAGCGGCGTCTTGCCGGCACAAATATAAAAGCCCTCTCCGATTCGGAGAGGGCTTTCGCATGCAAATGATTACGAACGGAGCGTCTTCAAAGCGCCGCTCCAAGCCAGCACCTGGTCCAGCATACCGTTGACGTTCGTCAAATGCAGGTCGGCAGGCTTGAACACGCCGTTCTCGAAATCCGTGAACAGCGACAGCGCCGCATGAACGCGCACGTCCGCGACGGACAATTCGCCCAGAATGCCGCGCAGATGCTCGGCCGCGCGGGCGCCGCCGACGGAACCGTAGCTCACGATGCCGGCCGCTTTATCGTTCCATGCTTCGCGGGCGAAATCCAGCGCGTTTTTCAAAGCGGCGGTAATGCTGTGGTTGTATTCCTGCACGATAAATACAAATCCGTCGAGGCTGGCAAGCTTGGCGTTCCATGCGGCAGCCTGCTCCGAAGCATCCTCTTCGCCGAACATCGGCAGCTTGTAATCCTTAATATCGACGATCTCGTAGTTCGCGTCGCCCCGCTGGTCCGCCACCTTTTTCACCCATTCGCCGACTTGCGGGCTTACGCGGCCGTCGCGCGTGCTTCCCAAAATAATACCGATATTCAATTTAGACACCAGAATCTCCTCCTTCGTCTCTTTTTTGCCGAATAACCTGTCGAGCAATCCCATGTTCACACCACCAAGTTCCGAAATTCTTCGATGTTATGATAATCATAAATAAATTAATTTATTTTGTCAAGTCGCTTACAAAAAGTATGTTTCGACACGGAACCGTGCAAAATCTTGTCGACAAGGGCCTAAGCAAGCTCCCCTTACTTCTCATAAACTAGCGTTATAGAAGGGAGGTGCAAATCATAGGCTATAGAAGCGCGTCCGTCAAAAGCAAATGGACCAAAACGAAATGGCTGCTGAAAAGCGCTGAAATAGGCAAATACGTACCTCCAACCTCACTTTTCAACCGGAGCAATCTTGGCGATATGCTTTCCCGATATCGGGTTGTTTTCTTCAAACCTACCGGCGGAACGGGCGGTTTTCATATTTTCCGTATTACCAAATCAAAGAACGGCTATGAAGTCCGGCACAATACCGCGAGAAAACATTTTACCGGCGAAGACGCTCTTTACGAATATTTAAAGAACCAGGCCAAAGACCGCTCCTACTTGCTGCAGAAGGGCATCCAGCTTGCCGCCGCGGACGGCCGTCCTTTCGACATTCGCGTCATGGTGCAAAAATCAAACGACAATGTCTGGAAAAACACCGCCGTTTTCACTAAAATCGGCAAGCCGGGCAAAGTCGCAACCAACTATCACCAGGGCGGCAAGCTTGGCTTCTTCCGGCAAACGTTGTCCAAAGCTGGGTTTGGCCAGACCGCAATCGAAAAGAAAGAAGCCGAGCTGAAGAAGCTGGGCGAATCGGTCGGACGGTTGTTCGACGGGCACGGCAGCGGGTTTCGCGAGCTGGGTCTCGACGTTGCGCTCGACCGCAGCGGCAAAGCGTGGATTCTCGAGGTCAATACGAGACCCCAATTTTACCCGTTGAAACGGATGGGCAACCAAAGCATGTACCGCACCATTATGTCTTATGCCAAGCAATACGGAAGGACGAAATAGAGCAGTAAAGGAAAAGTAGGGGAGTCGCCCATGCGGCTCCCCTCGTCTGCGTTTGCGGCAGCGATCGCGGCGGCTCCGCCCTTCCGGTCATCCCGGCCATATCCGCCGGATGGCCGGCGTATCGTTGTCGAAGGTCAGCTTATACACGTCCGGATTGGACAAAAACTCCCACTCCCTGAATCCGAAGCGGTGATCGTAATGTTTCAGAAGAAGCGAAATGAGATTCCCGTGCGAAACGATGACCGCATTGCTGCAGCCGCTGCGCAGTATTTCCGCTGCCGTCCGGACGATACGGCTCGTCGCCGCACGGCTGGATTCCCCGCCTTCGTAACACAGCTCCGGATCGTCGAACGTGCGGCGAAGCATCTCGCGCCAGTCCGGATGATCCTTATCCGTCAAGATACGTTCCGTTAGTGCTTCGTTCAATCTGATTTCGAGGCCGAGCCGGTCGGCAAGCGGCTTTATCGTTCGGACAGCTCTCTCGAAAGGGCTCGAAACGATGCAGTCCACGTTTCGAGCCGCCAGAAACTCGGCCAGCTTCTCCGCTTGACGAACGCCTTCTCCGGTTAACCGGGCGTCCGGAGCTTGCCCTTCGGCCTTGCAATGCCGTACGACATAGATCGTTTTCACAAGCGCCAACTCCTTGGTTCGTTGATGGATGGAGAACAAGACTATTCGGCTTGGTGATGAGCGGTCCGCTTTGCCGAAGGTGATCTTCATATTCGCTGCGTAATGAAGCTGTACGGTATGCTGAAGCGCGTGAGGTTGATTGGGTTAATGAAACGGTCATCCGTTCTGGAGACAAGCGTTCTGAAGAGACATCGTTGAAAAAAGAGGCGCCATCCGGCAAAGAGATAACGCCTCTATTCAGTTACAAGTGGAATAAGCCGGATCAGGCAGCGGCTTTCTTCCCTAGCAGGATCAGAAAGTCGAAAGTAATCTCCTGTCGACAGCTGTCCAGCATTCGCTGTATCAGCTCGGGCGGAGCTCCCCATGACAACGGCGTCATATGGATCAGCTGCTTTAAACCTTCATGCGGTCACCGAAAAACACCTCATTCATTCGTTTTTGTCAAATGAAAAAGGCGCAGCTAAATAAACCCAGGTCAAATTGGATTTTAAAAGATGACTTGAGCTTGGATTAGACTGCACCTTCCATTAACGTAAACGAATGAATTGGATGATCATGCACAACACCCCGCCGTTTAATGGAAACCGGCTTTTCGAATTAGCGAGAAAATGGTTTCGCCTCTATTATACCTGTTATTCGGAGCGCTTCGCCAGCTTCGCAAACGCCTCGTTGATGTTTTTATAATAAAAAAGAGGGGCGCTCGCCCCTCTTTCCTACTTACCGCTAAAGCCGCTCTCTTATTCTCCCGGCGTAAACTTAATGTTCATCGCTTGAGCGATCAATCCGGGAATATCCGTGTTTTCATGCAACCCTTCGAACAAGTCGGAGCCTGCGCCGTATGCGTAAAGCGGAACGTCCACGCCGGTATGATTCGTGCTTGTCCAGCCTACGGAAGCGCGTTCGGAGACGACATCGTTAATGGCGATGTCCGGAGTTTCCGATTCTTTGATTTTTTGAATCTCGGCATCCGTAAGATCGAAGGTCGTATATTGTTTGACGACTTCTTTGATGTTGCTGCGCGTTTCATCCAGCTGCGCCGCCATAAAATTGCCGGTAGCCGTTACTTTGTGGAGCTCTTCCAGCTTCACGTCTCCATGGCCGTAGCCGCCAACCGACATGCCGCCGGTATCGTGGTCGCCCGCTACGATCACCAAAGTATTTTTGTCCTGCTTTGCAAATTCCAATACTTCCTCCAATGCCTGCTTGAAAGCTTCCGAATCTTTCATCGCCCATGCCGCGTCATGATCATGACCGGCCCAGTCGATTTGGCTTCCTTCAACCATGAGGAAGAAACCGTCTTTGTTCTTTTGAAGAACGTCCAATGCGGTTCTCGTCATTTCTCTGAGGCTTGGCTCGTTGGTCGAATCGCGATCCAATTCCGGCGCCATGCCTTCTTCGGCAAATAAGCCGATCAGCTTATCGGACTCTTCCGCTTCCGCCAAGCCGTTTTTGTCCGAAATATAGTCATATCCCTTTTCCTTCGCCTCGTTCAGAAGAGACTCAGGGAAATACTTTTTGCCGCCGCCAAGGAGCACATCCACGCCATTGGCGATAAGCTGGGGCGCGATATCGGCTTCGTCCGAACGGGAAGCGACATGCGATGCGAACACGGCCGGCGTAGCGTGAGTGATTGTGGAAGTTGCCACCAGGCCGGACGCTTTTCCTTCTTCTTCGGCGGCTTCAAGAATCGTTTTCAGCTCTTTGCCGTCCGGGGAGGTGCTGATCATGCCGTTATTCGTTTTGACTCCTGTCGCAAACGCGGTACCGGCAGCGGCCGAATCGGTAATCTCGGAGCTTGCGGAATAGGTACGATGCATACCGACCAGCATAGAGTCCAATAAAGTTTCTTCCCCTTTAAACAAACGGTAATTGGTCGCATATGCAGCGGAAAAACCGTCCGGAATCATAAAGATTACGTTTTTGGCTTTTCCGTTTTCCGCGTTTGATTGGGCTTCCGCACCTGAAATCGGCATATTGGTCCCGGCGAAGATTCCTAGCGCGACAGCAGAGACGGCCGTCATCGATACAATATTTTTCTTGATACTTTGTTTCATGGTTTCCCCTCCCATGTATTCGCTTCGCAATTAATGTATCTTTGAAGTATTAAATGAAACGGAGCGAAGCGTAAATTGCATGTAAACTTGAAAAATAATCCGTAATGCTCATATCGTGAATCCAAATAACTATCATGAATAAGCATGAAGTCATAGCATTGCCAAAATAAAAACACCTTTCCCTTTTGGGAAACCTATTAACTAGAACGAATCGGCTAAATAACCGGGACAATTCAGCTATCCTTCGACCGTTGCCTTTACTTCCCCCTTACAATGCTTGACGGGCCAAAAAAATCCCCTCCGCTTCTCGCAGAGGGGAGCAACCGCAGCTTTTTTAGCTCAAAGAGCGGTAAACATTGTTCGTGTAGTTCGTGACGGCTTCGTCGTAATCCGGATACGGGTAGCCAAGAGCTTCCGCTACAGCCTTCGAATATTTTCGAAATAACCCGTAACACGTAAATAACGACTGCCACATTTCCGGATAACCGTTTTCCGTGTAGGTAGACACCAGCTCCTCCCAATCCTCTTCGGGCAGGTAGCGGTCTATAAACTTATAATTTTTCCCCAAGCTGAAGGTGTAGCCTTGCTCGGATCCGATTCGCCAAGCCATCATTCTTAACAAATTAGGCCGCGCAATCTCGTGTAGATGATCGATGGCAAACAGGATTTCCTTTCTCGCCAGACCTTTTACGACGTAAGTCGAAACCATCCAGAACTCGTTACAGCAATCGTCGAACTCTTTTGCGGTCGGCTTTTTAATCCAATATTGCCGGTCGCTTGCGATCGGCTTATTGCGAATAAGCTTATCCTTATCCAGCACAACCTCGACCAAGCCGTCGCTTGCGGCAAAGTACCCGTCAACCTCGTCAATCGGAATCAAGGTCAGGTCCAGTTTGTTTCCATCCTCAAAAAGAATCAAATAAGAAAACCAATTCCCGAGCTCCGGCGAAAAAAGCTCCATGTCCTCTGGTTTTTGCATCATCGCGCGTTTCCCAAAAGCTTGGAGCCATTGATCGGTGGCCTTGAACGATTCCATATCCGTCACAAAGTAAGAGATGTCGTAATCCTGGAATTTGTCGGGCGTGATATTCGGGTTCGTACGCGACCCTTCCAAAGTCACCAAGCGGATACGCTCGTCGTTCGCGGCAAAATCGATAAACAACTTCATCATTTCCTGTTCGCTTCGCAAGACGGTTATCCTCCGTTCTGAGCATCGATACATCATATTACATTGCTCATATTTTCGTTTTGTAAAAATAGAATCGTTCCGATACGTTTCCTGGCACGTCTCATCAGCCAGGCGATACGGCTCAGACTGTCATCCATCCTACGGTAGAAGCAAGGCGAGAGAAATTTTCGCCGCTCTGGAAGACGGTCAAGTCGTTAATCAGTCAGGGTATTGGAAAGAGGGGCTTAATCGTAAGCCCCTCTTCTATTTGAATAACACCGGATCCGGAACGATCCTCTCTCTTGCTTAGTTAAAGCCTAACAGTTTGAACATAATCGCCGCCGCTTCTGCGCGGGACGCGTTGGCTTTCGGATGGAAGCTGCCGTCGCCGACTCCGTTCAAGATGCCGGACTGCCGCATCGCCTTCACCGCATCCGCGGCGTAAGCGCTAATGTCGGCTTCGTCTGTGAATGCTGCCTGGCTGCCCGGCGGCGTGCCCAGAACCTTGGCGACCGTTGCAGCGCGGTAAGCCATTACAGCCATCTCTTCTCTCGTAATACGGTCGTTAACGCCGAAGGTGCCGTCGTTCTTCCCTTTGACGATGCCAAGCTTCTCGGCCGTCGCAACCGCATCGTAGTACCAGGCGCCCGCTTTCGCGTCCGTGAAAGAGCTCGAAGCTCCCTCCTCTATCAGCTCAAGCGCGGACATGAGAAGCTGGAGGAACTCGCCGCGGGTGATCGCGCGGGCCGGTTCGAACTTCCCGGCTCCGGTCCCTTCGATAATCTCACGGGAAGCGAGAGTTTCGACGAACGATTGCGCCCATGCCGCCTTGCCCAAGTCGTCGAATTCAACCTTGGCATATGCAGCGGCGTAACGGCTGAAATGCTTCGGACGGAACGTGATCTTGCCGGTGCCGGCGTCGTACTTCACGTTCTTGACGACGACCAGTTCCCCGTTATCGCCGATGTAGCAGACGACGATCTGATTCGCTTTTTCGCCCGGCTTCAGCTGGTAGTCCATCTCGACGATGACCGGCTTGTTGCCTTTAAATTCGCTGACCTTCCGGCCGTCGACCGTCAGGTTGAATTCGTAAACCGGATACCCCTGAACTTGCTCCTTCACGCCGGCGGGCAGCGTCGAAGGATCGACCTGGGCGATCGAAAGCGACACTTTCTGCGAGCCGGAGTTCACCATGCCGCCCGTCGATTCGGTTGACAGGGACACCGACACGCCGCCGACGTTGACCGCAATTCGATCAACTTTATCGCTCGACAGGATCGGTTGTACCGGAATTTCGACCGTCACGCCTTTCAGTGTGCCGGATTCCGGTTTCACGTTAAACGCAAGCTGGCCGTTCGTTGCCTTCTCCAGCGCTTCCGTCACATCCCCGGCTTGCAGTTGAACATTAGCGTTACCGTCTGCGCCGGGCTTCACCATGATATCCGAAGGACTGGTTCCGGTATTGTTGCCGGTGTTGCCGCCAGCGTTGCCGTCAGTGTTACCCCCGGTGTTGCCGCCCGCGCTGTTTGTCTTCGCGGATACCGCAGCCGACATGACCGATTCACCGGATTCGTTCACGGCCGTGACTTTGAAGGAATACGCCGTGCCAGCCGCCAAGCCCGTGTTCGAAAACTGCGTGCTCGTGACAACGGCACTATTCGCTTTGACGTATTCTCCGTTGGTCGAACCGGAACGGTAAACGTTGTAGCCGGCAGCTCCTTCGACCGCATTCCAGCTCAGTTTAACGGTGCTTGCGTTCACCGTTTCGGCCGTCAATCCAGTCGGAACAGCCGGCTTCTTCCCGATAAGATTCAAAATGCCGTACACGGAGGTATCCTGGTAACCGGTGCCTGTCGTATCGTTCCATGCGGCAACGCTTTGACGGGCACCGTCCTTCGCGTCATTGACCTGAACGTCGAAACCGAGCTTCGTCCCGTTTGCCGGCGCAACCGCGGTAAACGGAATCTTCAATTCAACCGTATAGTTGGTCCCGGAAACCTTGGTCGCCGACACGAAGCCGGTTGCTTTGCTTGACGGATTGAAGGAAGTTTCATTGTCAAAGTTGACTCTGTACTGTCCGTCATCCGCTTGGTAAGAGAATGATTTGTCATTGTTCTGGTCCAGGAATACTTCGATGGAATCCTGTTCCCATGCGTTGACGCTTGCTTTGTCAAGCTGGGTGTCGCTTACCTGCATAAGAACGTACAGATACTGATCGTCCCACAGCGCTTTGGCCTCGCCGGTCGCGCCCTGCCATGCCGATTGATAGCGATTGACCGGGAGTGCGGCCGCTTGGCTCCAAACCTCATCAACCTCGCCGTCCACGGCAGGCGTACCGTAATTGGCGCTCGCTTGAAGAGCGTTTGCAGATGCAGGCGGGTGGTCCGCAATAAACGCAGCCGGATCGATTACGCCGTAATAAGCCGGTTTCGCTTGCAGGTCGCCGTCGAATAGCAACGGGTTGTTTGCTTTCCTCCAGCTTGAAGCGTCGTTCAATCCCCAGAAAGTTACGCGCTCGATTTTATCGGCGTGCGCTTTATAGATCTGGAACAATCTCGCGTACAAATAGGCCTGGGCAATTGCTTGCTGTTCCGTAATCGTACTGTCGCTTCCGGCCTGAACGTCAAGCTCCGATACGCTGACGGTTACGCCCAAGGAGATGAATTTCTCCAAAGAAGCTTGAACATTCTCAGGCTTCGTATTGAGGTTGTAGTGCGCTTGCATGCCGACACCATCGATAAGCAGTTTGCCGTTGTGAGCTGCGGCGTATCGGTCGTTGATGTCTTTGACCATGTTGTAAATGGCCGTCGCCTTATTTTGGTTATCTTCGTTGTAATCGTTGTAATAAAGCTTAATGTTCCAATCGGGATGCGCGTCCAGCACCTCCCTTGCGATCAAGAAGGCTTGCTCGACGTAGTCGTCTCCGATAGCCATTTTCCAAGGAGAGTTGCGAAGAGCCGCTTTGTAATCGCTCGGATCGGTGATGCCGTCGTTGATCGCTTCGTTGACGACGTCCCAGGAAACGACTTTATCGCCGAAATGCTCCATAACCGTCGTAATATGCTTCCGCATATTGGCGAGAGCCGCCTCGCGGGACAGTGGAGAACCGTTTTCCGTGGTCAACCACGCAGGCGTCTGCTGATGCCATATGAGCACGTGTCCATGCAACAGAAGGCCTGCATCTTGAATTTGCTTTACAAGCGCATCTTCCGCGGTGAAGTCAAAATTTTTGTTCGAATCGTAGGCATAATCCGGCTTCATCGCGTTTTCCGCCGTAACGACATTGTGATGCTTCATCAGAAGCTCGTAACGAAGATCCCCGTCAAATTCCGTCGAGTTAACCGCGTTACCGATCAAGAAATCGTCTTTGTAGACATCTTGAATCGGGATCAAATGCTGAATCGGTTTCGGCGCTCCTACGGCACCGAGATAAGAAATGACAAAGTCATCCATATAGAACGTTACGGGTGCTTCAGGCTTTTGAGCGGTTTCTACATAAGCTTTCAATACGGCCGGAGTGGTAGCCAGCGTAAAATCACCCGCCAACTCCACCCATTGGCCGTCGGTTGCTGTCACGTTTGGCGATACGTTCGCGAAGGTGCTGTCACCGCTCTGCACACTGATCCGAAGTGAAGTCGGCGTCTGTCCGGCAGCCATTTTCACCCAAGCGGACAAGCGATATTTATGGCCTTTGTGCATTTTCCCCATTACATCGAGGATAGGGCCGTTATATTGAGTGGACACCGTAGTCTTCAAGCTCTTCGTTCCGCTTGCGGTATGATTGTCGTCAGTCGTGGCTTCGATGCTGCCGCCGGCGCCATCCCGGATAACCCAAGCACCGATGCCCTCTTCGAAAGCGGCGTTTATGCCGGATTGATCCAGGTTGCCTTCGTCAGGCGTAGTGCCCGGAGTAACATCCTTAATCAGCACTTCGTCGATAAAGATGTCCGCTGTGGAGGCAGAGGATGTTACGGACTCAACCCATATGCGGAGTTCCGCTGTGTTAGCCGGCACCTCGTATCCTTTCACTTCAAAGGTGGTCCAATCCGTGGAGGTCACCGCTTGGTTACCGGTCAACCAAGGATACTTGTTGGTCAACAGCGGCGAGTCTACTTTCGATGCAATATGGAAGGTATCGCTGCCCGAGCCTAATCGGACCTTAAGGGACAGATCGTAGGTTTTGCCGGATGTCATATAGCCGGTCAAGTTAAGACTAGGGCTGTTGCCTCTGTCGGTTCTCCCGGTGAACATGAGCGACTTGGATCCTTCCGATGCATAGGTTGCAGATACGACGGTTGTTCCGGGTCCGCCCCAGACGGATTCCCATCCGCCCGTCAGATCGTCCTCGAAGCTCTGGGACAAGACGACAGTACCGGCCGTCTCTGCCGAAGCTTTCGCTGCCGGCGCGAACAAGCCTGAAGGGATGAGCACAGCCGCTGCCAGCAAAATAGAGAGGACTTTTTTAAATGTGCTACGCATTAGTCGAATTCCCCCATGATTAGGATATTTGATTAGTAAAACGCTTACAATTATCGTTTTGGAAATCCTCCTTTCACCCTCAATCATAACGGGATAGGCAGGAACGTTTTACCCGAAGAATTAAAGATTATCCTTAAATTTCTATATAAACGATATCGGGGCAACAAAAAAAGATCGGTACGCGCCGCTGCCGCGCATCCGATCCGATCAAGCCTGAAGTAGGTCAGTCCGCCAAAGCATACGGACCGGACCTCGAGACCATGACTTACATAGACAACATCCTTTATACTCTTAGCGAGCCGCGGAACCCTCTTGCACCATAGTAGGACTCTGCTCCATTATGGTACACGAACACCGTGTCGTATCTGCGATCGCAAAAGATCGCCCCGCCGAGCTTTCTAATATTAGCAGGCGTTTGCACCCAGCTCGACGTTTTCAAATCGAAGTTTCCAAGTTTCTGCAGCTCCCGGTATTGTTCTTCCGTTAAAAGCTCAATGCCCATGTCAGCCGCCATTTCAATCGCATTATTTTGCGGTTTATGTTCTTTCCTCGACTCCAGCGCTTCACGATCGTAACAAACGCTTCTGCGGCCTTTAGGACTTTCCGCCGAACAATCGTAAAAAATATATTCGCCCATCTTATTGTCATAATCTACAACATCCGGTTCGCCGCCGGTTCTCTCCATTTCGTAGAGCGACCACAGTTTTTCAGTATGGGCTTCGAGCTTTGCTTGTACGTTAGCCCATTCAAGACCTTGATGACGGTTCATGTTTTTCTCAAAACGGGCTTTCAATGTTTTGAGCAATCCTTCGCTTTGTTCCGGCGATAAAACTTTTTCATTGCCGATTTTACTGTTTGTCATGTTAATTTCCCCTTTCAAGTAAGAATGTTCTCCTTCCTCACCAACAACACATAGCACTCCCACAAATGTGGATTACTCATTATTGACAATAACTAAATGGATGTGGTAAGTGTTCACCTTAATTTATAATACTCGTATTTCCTGCGAAGCCATTCAATGAGTAACTTCTTAAATACACCTGTCTCCATCACACGCTGTGAATCGCCTACTCTGTATGGGTCTGTAATCTTCACAGAGGTCTTATTCAGGTTAAGAACAACGTATCTTACGTCCCCAACTGTTGAATTGCTGACCTTACCGGTTAAAACTTCATCAATAGCATCAAGCAACCATTCTCCATTTTCATTTTCATCCTGAAGATTTGTTCCTATAAGCACTTCAACTAAGTCGTAACCTATAGTTTAAAGTTCAAGACTGATTCATCTTGATTCAAATAATGATCCTCCTTAGTGTGTAAATCGGGGCATTATGGCTTTGTTAAGCTCCAAAAAATCTCGGTCTCATCATCGCAGTAAAACCCTTCAAGGTCACAGGACTGAACAATTTGTTCCACCGTATCTTTATTAGCGATTTATATTGAATAATAACGAGACAGGTTTAATTAAAGCCCTTGAATTAATGCAAATTATTTAGAATAAAATCTTCAACTAAAGGAATTTGATTTTGGTCTGATATTCTAAAATAGTAATATATTTGATTACCCAGTAAGTATATAGTTTCATTATTGTCCTTATATATATTTACCTTGTTACTGCCAATCTTTTTATTTGCAACAGGAACTTGATTTAAACCAATTTTACTATTCGAAATTTTTACTTCTATACCATTTACATACTCAATTTGTATAAGTGGAGAGGTAAAGCCATCTACATACTGTTTTGCTTTTAACACTTCCCAGTCAGGCAACCTTAAGTTCTCTACGCCTAAGATTTCAGATATTTGATTTTGGTCTATCTCTTTATAGTCCTCTTTATTAATCAATACATAGCTAAGTACTACAATTAATAATACAAGAATAACCGCTGAAAGGTATACAAACTGTTTTTTCATTTTTAACTCCTTTCTTCTAGCTACATTAAAAATATAAAGCATGCTTGGTAAAAACCAAACATGCAGAATCCAAAGGAACACCTATATAAAAATAAGCTTAGTAACCTGTTGGCCCAGATGTTGTTGTATGTTTGTGATACAAAGATTTGTGGTCGATATCTTGTGAGCAAGTTGCCGAATAATTTTGATATACTGCCCAAGATTTGCAATATCTCTTAGATGCGTCGGTAGCATAATCACCATTAGTTAGGCTTAAGCAAGGAGCACCTGCCCCAATTGCTAAATCACAATCACTTGTTATAAAATTATCTGCTGCTGCAATTGCGTGATGTTCCTCTTTATAATATTTTTGATCTCCATATTTACCATTAAATCGATTACACGTCACATAAGCATATGCTGAATATGTCGCGTCATTATGATCATCATGCGGTATAAGCGTTTCTCCTTTTTTGCCACCAGAGTAAGGAGTCACTTCAGCAAACGGAGTTATAGACATCGATGTCGAGATTTCATTATTATCAGAATTTTCTTCAGATCCATCCATAAATGTTAAGAAATTTACTTTTGTAGTTAAGCTAACATTTGCAGTTTCCCCAGAAATAACCTCGAACTTTGTAATGCCATTTTCAACCGAATTATGCTCAATACTAATTTTATGTTCGCCTTGTACTAATCCATTTACAACAAAATTTCCATCTTCATCAGTAGTAGTTGCAACTTCCTCATCAACAATAATACTTGCACCTACTAATGGATAATATCTTACAAAACCCTCGCTAGTTTCAATCCATCCGGTTTTAACCAGTTGCTCTTTTTCCTCTTCACTTGGAACCGGGAAATCTGCAGAGTAAGGTAAAATCAATTGAATGCTTGCAGTCCCTTTTACTCCTGATAATCCAGCTGCAAATATTGTTGGAGCTATTGAAAAAAGCACAGATTAAGGATATAAAAAAACTGCGACAAATTTTCTCATATTTAATCCTCCAATCATTTGGTGGTCCTTTGGTATGAATATTAACTTCTATGAATTCAAAGTTAAGGTTGAGTATGTTTTTCTATCGATTTTATATTTATTCTTTAGAGATTCTATTAAAGCTATTTTTTCATTGAACATATTAGCAGCCAAGTATTCTTCTGTTATTAATTCCTTATCTTTAGGCCATTGAAGTGATAATTTTTCCTCAATACTATTTACTAAGACAATTTGATGTGAATCTCCATTCATGATCATAGTCATTTCGCCTTCAAGCAAATCTGCAATTTGGTTATACAGCGGGTTCTCACTATTAACCAATTCATTCTTCTTAGAACTCTCTTTTATTCCTAGAGTACTTTCAGCAATATCAATGTTTTTATCTCTTTGGTACAACGTTAAAAGCTTAGAGCCCAATTCATGATCAATTGTATAAATGGTTACGTTGGTGGCAGTTGAAACAAGTGATTTTTGATTATCTTTAAAGAAAGCCTCAATAACGGTTTCATCAATAGTTCTCTTTAGAACAGCCTTAGTAAGAGCGATCTCATATTCTACTTGCACCTGCCTTGAAGTTAATTTATCACTTTCAACGGACTTTCTAATATCTTTTAAGTTAACTCCTAAATTCTTTGCCTCAATTTCTATTAGTTTTTGAGCTGTTAAATTTTCTGCAATTACGTCGTAGTATTGATCGACAAATACTTCTGAAATATCCGATAGAGTAATCTCTTCATTCTCTACCTTTATCGCTATCTCGTTGCTCGAATTTACTGAACATGCACTCAATAACATTAAAGAAAATAATGAAAAAAAAAATAATTTAATATCCTCAACTTCTCTACTCTCTCCTTTATCAAATTGGCAACCATTCCCCTACTGGTTGATTTGGCTCATACTCTGGACGGACTGAACAAACTACTACAAGCAGTCGGGGGTTCGCTTGAAAAACAGATCATCAAAGTGTCTGGCTGCGGTGGCGACCGCAACCGGATGAAGCGCCCGATCATGGGTGGCTATGCGGCGGAGTACAGTGACTATGTGGTTGTTACATCTGACAATCCACCTTCGTAGAATCGAGAACAGATTCTGGTGGATATCGAGGCTTGTCTCCGAGAGAAGAATTATTCGGTGGACAGTTATGAATTGACAGCGGATCACACACGAACGTGCTGTCTCAATGGCGAATCCAGGTGATGTCGTAGCCATTGCACGCAAATTCGAATGGCGTATTGATAATGAATATCTTTTAAATAAAAACGGGTCTGTCCAGTTTTTGTTGTTACAGCCTTGTAAATGGGCTTCAGATCAGCCGTTACCTTCTTCAGATCTTTGTAGGAAACGTAACGGGTAGAATTGCGGATTCGGTGGATGATGCACTTCTGGATCTCCGTGTTCGGATAGCAGGCGAAAATGGCATCAGAGAAGCCTGTGAGGTTATCCACACAAGTGATCAGAATGTCTTGAACCCCACGGTTACACAGGTCGCTCAAGACGCTGAGCCAGAACTTGAAGGACTCCTTCTCCCCAATCCACATGCCCAGCACGTCCTTGTTGCCGTCCAAATCGATGCCAATGACCATATAGGCCGCCTTGTTCACGATGGCACAGTCTTGCTTCACTTTGTAGTAAATGGCATCCATAAAGACGACCGCGTAAATGCTCTGCAGCGGCCGGTTCTGCCATTCTTTGATGAGTGGGACGATCTTATTCGTCGCGTTCGAGATCATCATTGGAGAGACTTCAATACCGTATAGATGGTTTAGATGATCCTCCGGGGAAGTTAGTTCCGAACCCTGTTCATGCTCCTACGGTGCAGTTAATATTCGACCTCTATCTAAACAAAGGTATGGGCGTTCAAGCGATAGCCAACTACTTGAATGACGAATTAGGCGTGCTACCTTCAAGAAAGAATACAGAGAAGTGGTATGACTCCTCTATCCGCTTGGTGCTGACTAACCGCCACTATATTGGCGACTTGGTTCAAGGGCGTTCCAAGGTGGACGTTAAGAGCAAGAAGTTTCTTCAAGAGAAGGGTTATAAGAAACGGCATAAAATCGAGGAAAGCGAATGGATAGTCATTCCTAACCAACATGAACCGCTTATTACTCGTGAGATGTTTGAAGCCGTTCAGGAGAAAATGAAGCAAAAAGCTGTGCGAGTGTTCAGGGGCAGGGGGCGTAAATCCTTATTTGCGAGGGTCGCATTCTGCGCGGATTGTGGAGCAGGAATGAACTTCAAAAATGACCGTCAGTCCTATGTATGCTCAACGTATCAAAAGAACACGGTTAAAAAGTGTTCCTCGCATATCATCAAGCATGACGTTCTAAAAAAGGCTGTCCTTGCTCATCTCAAGGATTTAATTGATAACTCGTTGAATATGCAATCATTGGTTGATGTGACTATCCAAAGGGCAGGAATCAAGAAAAACAACGCCGTTAAGGAACTTGATAAGGTTCAACGCGAAATAAGCAAATTGGATAGGGAACTTGTACAGCTTACAAGGAAATGGACGAGCGGCGATATTGAAAAGGAAATGTTTAATGCTTGTTCTGTGGCGGTCAAGAACGAACGCCAAGCACTAGAAGAACAAGGGGCGCGACTTCAAGTAGAAATCGCCCACGAACACGATACAGAATCGCGTGTATCAGCGTTTAAGGCGGAGTTAATGAAGTTTACCGCGCTAGACGTAAGTAACGAGGAAATCCTGAGGGATATGATTCAAAAGACGATTAACCGTGTGGACGTTCACGAAGACGGTTCAATCGAAATCAGTTACAACTTCCAAAACCCACTAAAACAGAGGGCGTAGCCTTTAATTAGGCTCGCCCCTCCATTCCATCAATATTACGCACTCCACATGGCTCGTCTGCGGGAACATGTCCACCGGCTGCACCCACTCCAGACGATAACCTTCGTTCAGCAGCACGTTGCAGTCTTTGGCCAAGGTGGCCGGGTTGCACGACACGTAGACCAGCCGCTTCGGCTTCGCTTCGGCTATCGCGTGAAGCAGCGGCAGCTCGCAGCCGGTGCGGGGCGGGTCGACGACCACGACGTCGGGCCGGATGCCGTTACGCACCCACTCCGGCAGCACCTGCTCGGCGCGGCCCTCGACGAAACGCGCGTTGTCGATGCCGCTTGCGCGCGCGTTGTCCCGCGCGTCCTGCACCGCTTCGGGGATGAGTTCGATACCCCGCACCTCGCGGGCATGCGGCGCCAGCCACAAGCCGATCGTACCCGTGCCGCAATACGCGTCGACGACAAGCTCGTTGCCGGTAAGGGACGCCGCTTCCCGAACCGAATTGTACAGCTTGACCGTCTGCTCCGGATTCAATTGGAAGAACGCCCTCGGCGAAAGCGAGAACTTGACGTCTCCAAGCTCCTCCTCCAATCGTTCCTTGCCCCACAGAACCGTCGTTTTATCGCCGAATATAAGCGGCGACTTGCTCTTGTTGACGTTCTGCGCGATCGTGACGACCATCGGCAGCCGCTCCCGGATGCGGTTTACCAGCTGCCGGGAGTCCGGCAGCCGGTCGGTCGCTGTAATCAAAGTCAGCTGCACATGGCCTGTCGCCTGGCCGACGCGGGCCACGATCGTGCGAACCGCGCCTTCGCGCGTCCGTTCGTTGTAGATCGGGATGCGCAGCTCCGAGAGGATCGTTTTGACCCGGTCGATCGCTTCGTTGACCCCGGGATGCTGCACCGCGCAGCCGCTTACGTCGACCAGCTTGTGGGAATCCGCCGCATAAAGCCCGGTTATGACCGATTCGCCCGCAAGGCCGGCTTGCAGCTGCGCTTTGTTGCGGTAGCCCCATGGATCGTCCATGCCGAGAATCGGCCGGAGCGGCAGCTCGCTTAAACCGGCGTAACGCTGGAACGACTCCCGCACGATCTCTTCCTTCGCTTTCAGCTGCGCTTCGTAGGTCATATGCTGCAGCTGGCAGCCGCCGCAAACGTCGTAAACCGGGCAAGGAGGCGCTTGCCGGAACGGCGATTTCTTCTCGACCTCGATAAGCTCGGCGGTCAAGTACCCCGGGTTGACCTTCGTCACCTTCGCCTTGACGACCTCGTCCGGAATCGCCCCGTTAATAAAAACGGCCTTGCGCTTGTAATACCCGACGCCTTCGCCGTTAATGCCGATCCGCTTGATCGTCACGACGATGCGGTCGCCCGCCTGCAGCTCGTCCGCATGGCGCGCCCCTTGGGACGCCGCCTTGCCATGCGGCGCTGCTTCGCGGCCTTCGCGGCGCGGTTGCGGTTTCGATCCCCGGAAACCGCCGCTGTCCTGCGCGGAGCCGCGCGGGGCCTCTCCGGCTTGGCGCGAACCTTGCGAAGCATAACCGCGCAGGTCATGCGCTCCCGCTTTGCGCGGGCCGCGAGCCGAAGCTTCGCCGGGCTTTCCGCCTTGGCGCGAACCTTGCGGGTTAGCCCCGCGCGAATCCCGTTTTGTTTTATTCTGTATGTTAGCCCCTTTGCCGGGGTGCAAACGTTCTTTCATCGTCGACCGTCTCCGTCCTGAAGGATTTCGTGTCCACTATATCATGTTGGCGGGGCGAAAGCCACAAGGTCCCCGAAGAGGTGCAACAGCAAAGCATTGATGCGATAATTCGCCATAACGAAAAAGCAAAAAACCACAAGAGAAGCCTCTTGTGGCTTTCAATACCCGTCAGGTTGTCCAATTATCCTCTACGCTTGCGGGTCATCACATCGAAAATAACCGCCGCGGCCAGCACCGCCCCGCGAATCATATACTGGTACGAAATGCCGACGCCCAGCAGGTTCATGCCGCTGGAAAGCGAAGCCATGACGATCGCGCCGATAATCGAGCCGGTGACCTTGCCTACGCCGCCGGCAGCGGAGACGCCGCCTACGTAAGCGGCCGCAATCGCGTCAAGCTCGAACAGCGTGCCGGCCGTCGTCGTCGCCGACTGCAGGCGGGAAGTGAACAGAATGCCGGACAATGCCGAAAGCAAGCCCATCGAGCCAAACACGATATACGTAATTTTGTTCACGTTGATCCCGCTCAAATGCGCAGCTTCCGGGTTGCTGCCTACGGCGTAAATATGGCGGCCGAGCACCGTTTTCGTCGTCAAAAAATGATAAACCGCCACGACGGCCAGCATAATGACCACCGTCCACGAAAAGCCGTTATACCCTGCGATCACCCAAGTCAAATAAGCGATAATCGCCGACACGAACGCCAGCTTAAGCGCAAACATGCCCCTCGAAATGACCTCGAATTGATATTTCAGCTTGTTGCGGCGTTTGGAAATTTCGCTGTAAATAAACAGAAGGATCACCAGAACGCCGATGATTAGAGAAAGCAAATTCAACCCGCCGACGGTGGCGATCGCCGGAATAAAGCCGTTGCCGATCGCGTTGAAATGCTCGTCCTTAATGCCGATCGTGCCGGTCTTCTCCGTTACTCTGAGCAGCGCCCCCCGGAAAATAAGCATCGCCGCAAGCGTGGCGACGAACGAAGGAATGCCGAGCGCCGCCACCATCGCGCCGTTGAACAGACCGATAACGACGCCCAGCACGAGAATAATCGGCACGGTCAAATAGACCGGAACACCGCCCTGGGTTAATAAAATGGCGGCAATCGCCCCCATAAATCCGGCCGCGAACCCGACGGACAAATCGATATGGCGAATGACGATGACAAGCGTCATGCCGACCGCCAGCACGGCGATGTAGCCGGTCGCGTCGAGCAAATTGCTAATGTTGCGGGATGACATAAACAAGCCGTCCGTCAATATCGTAAAGACGATCATAATAACGGCCAAAGCGATATACATGCCGTATTCGCGTATATTGAACGTCGCAAGCGGCGATCTTTTTTCGTTTGGATTGATGATGCCGAGCGGCTTCGTTTCCGTTTCGTTCAACACTTTCATGGGACGCCCCTCCTATTGCGTGGCGAGCTGCATGATTTTTTCCTGATCGGCCTCTTCGATCGGCAGCTCGCCCGTAATCCTGCCTTCGGCCATCACGTATATGCGATCGCTCATCCCAAGCACCTCGCCGAGCTCGGATGAAATCATCAGAATGCTCATCCCTTGGCCGATCAGCTCGTTCATGATCGTATAAATTTCGTATTTGGCCCCTACGTCGATTCCGCGCGTCGGCTCGTCGAGAATAAGCAGCTTGGGCCCGACGAACAGCCACTTGCCGAGCGATACCTTCTGCTGGTTGCCGCCGCTCAAGTTGCCGACGATTTGCGCCACGGAGGGCGCTTTCACGTACAGCGACTCTTTATAACGGTTGGCGACCGCCACTTCCTCGTTATCGTTTATAACCCCTCGTTTCGAAGAAATGTCTCGTAAATTCGCCGCGGTTACGTTGCTTTTGATATCTTGAATAAGGAACAGGCCGTCGCCCTTCCGGTCTTCGGTTACGTAAGCGATGCCCGCCCGAATCGCGTCGCTTGTATGCTTGAACGCGGCGGGAACGCCCTCCAGCAGCAATTCCCCTTGCAGTTTGTAGGACCTCGGATTGCCGAAAATGCTCAGCGCCAGCTCCGTCCGGCCGGAGCCCATTAAGCCGGCTATGCCGACGATTTCGCCTTTTTTGACATGCAGATTGACGTTGTCCGCGACCTTCCTGCCAAGCTGAGCGTCGTACGCGCTCCAGTTGCGGACTTCGAGGACGTTGCCGCCAAAAGCTTGGCGCGGCCGCTTCGGATAAATGTCGTCGATCTCGCGGCCGACCATGTTTTTAATAATGACGCTTTCGGAAATTTCGCCTTTCGCCGCGTCGAGCGTGCAGATCGTTCGGCCGTCCCGAAGCACGGTCGCTTGATCCGCGATGGAGATGACCTCCTTCAGCTTATGGGAGATCATGATGCTCGTAATGCCTTGCCGTTTCAGCTCGCGCAGCAGCTGCAGCAAGTTTTCGCTGTCGTTTTCGTTCAGCGCGGCCGTCGGCTCGTCCAGAATGAGCAGCTTGACGTTTTTGCTCAACGCTTTGGCGATTTCGACCAGCTGCTGCTTGCCGACGCCCAAATCTTTAATCAGCGTTTCCGGATTGACGTCCAGCTTCACCTTCTGCAGCATCCGGTTCGCCTGCACGATCGTTTCGTTCCAATCGACGATACCGCCGCGCCGTTTCACCTCGTTGCCGGCAAAAATATTCTCATAAACGGTCAAGTCCGGGAACAAAGCCAGCTCCTGATAAATAATCGCGATCCCCGCGTTTACGCTGTCGCTGATGTTGCCGAACGTCTGCACTTTGCCGTCGAATACGATGTCGCCCGAATACGTGCCGTAAGGATATACCCCGCTCAGCACCTTCATCAACGTCGATTTTCCGGCCCCGTTCTCGCCGATCAGGCAATGGATTTCGCCCTTTCTTACTTTGAAATTGACGTCGGTCAGCGCCTTGACGCCGGTAAACGTCTTGGATATTTGCCGCATTTCCAAAATATATTCGCTCATCGTTCTCCCCCTCCGCTCCGGACATCCGCAGCAAAAACGGCGGAATAACGGCGGGAGCCGCTATTCCGCGCAGGCCGGTACAAGCTTCCTACCGCTTACAGGCCGGTGAAGTCGCTCGCTTGGTAATAACCCGAATCGACAAGCTCCTTCTTGACGTTGTCCTTGTCGACGATAATGACGTTCGTCTGCTTCGCCTTGACGTCGATCTTGCCGTTGTTATAGGAGCCGGTCGTCTCCGGAGTCTTGCCGTCGAGTACCGACACCGCCATGCCGATGGCGTCTTTGACAAGCGTGCGCACGTCTTTGAACACGGTCATCGATTGCTTGCCGTCGATAATGTATTGCGCGGTCGCTTTCTCGGCGTCCTGCCCGGTGATGACATAGCTCGTTATGGCGGAGTCGGTAGCGAACACGTCGGCGATGGAACGGGAAGTGGCGTCGTTAGGTCCAAGAATGGCGACATCGCCCTTCAAGTCGGCGGAAGCCGCGGTCAGATGCGTTTGCGCTTTGTTTTTCGCTTCGTTAGGGTCCCAGTTCGTTGTGACTTGGCCGATAATTTTGCTAAGCTCGTCGCGGGACAGCTCCGCTTTCCCTTTCAAAGCCTCGGCTTCGCTGGAGTTCGCGATGACGAACGTGCCGTCGGCGATTTTCGGTTGAAGCACCTGCCAGGAGCCTTGGAAGAATAAGTACGCGTTATTGTCCGAAGCGGAACCCGCATACAGGTACAGCGGCACGCCGGAGCCCTTCGCATGGTCGACGAGGTACTGCGCTTGAGCGGCCCCTACGGCGACGCTGTCGAACGTGACGTAATAGTCTACCGCGTCCGTATTCGTTATCAGACGGTCGTAGGCAATGACGGTGATGCCTTCCTTCTTCGCGGCTTCGACCGCCGCGGCCGCCGCATCTCCGTCCTGCGGGCAAATAATCAATACTTCGATGCCTTTGTTGATCAGCGTCTCTACGTTTTCTTTCTCCTTGGCCGAGGAGCCTTGGCTGAACAAAATTTCGGTCGAATATTTCGTCTCGCTAAGCGCGCTCTTGAAGCGCTCTTCATCCTGCAGCCATCTCGACTCGTCTTTCGTCGGAAGCACGATGCCAACGCTGATTTTGCCTCCGCTGTTGCTGCACGCGGCGAATAGAACCGCCATCATGACAGCTACGAGCATGATTGAAACCGCTTTGATCTTATTATGTTTCACTTCTATACCCCTCCCCAAAAATGGTGCATGGCTACCGGCAAGGTCAAATATAGCATGGGACAAGGGGCTTGAAAGCGCTAACGAATAGCACTCTTTTGCAATGATCTGTAATTTTTTGGCGAGGTATACTTTGACCGCTGCTTTGCACCTTTGGCCGATATCCCTCTGCTCAGTTAGAAAGTCGGGTTGGGATCCGCCTTTGGCTTCTCCCGTGATCCGGTCCGGTTATCCTTCCGCTTCTTTTCGCCGGTATCCCCTTAGCTCAGAGGGGACAGAAATTCATCGTCAAGGCAACGGATAAGCACAAAACTTCTCTTAACTTCGGGGAGAGCTACTTTAATGCTGCAACGGCCCCTGAGCTGCGGGGAGAACGGCATAAAGATCCGGGGAACGGGCTACCCTCCTAATTTTGGACACTAGCCACGTTCCTTCCGATGTAATGGTATTAAAGCGCAATATGGTTTGGTTTAATTGCACCAAGCGCTTTGAGAAAGACAATTCAACGCAGCAAGGTCATCGTTCCTTGTTCCGAGGATTGATGACCTTGCTTGCGTTAGATTGTCTAGTGGAGAATCTTTAACGACCGTGCAGTTATGAAATTAATATCACCGTTCCGCTTTTACGGCGAGTCGATGGCTGCGTTTCCTTTCGCGGAAACGCGGGGAGCCGGATGGCCCTGTTTATGCGCTTCCCCCCACTTCTTCATCGCCATGATGATTGGCTTCAACGTCAGGCCGTACTCCGTAAGCGAGTACTCCACTCTCGGCGGTATCTGCTGATACACTTCGCGGTGGACGATTCCATCCTCTTCCAATTCCCGAAGCTGCAACGTAAGCATCCGCTGCGTAATCGCCGGGCTCATGTTTCGAAGCTCGCTGAACCGCTTGGTACCATCCAAAAGGTGATACAGCAAAATTCCCTTCCACTTGCCTCCGATCCTTTCGAGCGTATACTCGACCGGGCAAGCCTCTCCTTCAGGATTTTCGCCGTGTCGGCTTTTACGGGGCATCTCTTCCTCGACCGCCTTTCATCGTATATTTTTTATACTATACTACAAAAATGTACGTACTTGCGAAAATGAATACAGCTCTTGTAAACTTCCATCAAACCCATGTTGCGAAAGGGAGGATGACACCTATGCCGAAAATGAAGGCGGTAGGGCTCGAACGGTACTTGCCGATCGAGCATGAGGATAGCTTGATGGATTTGGTCCTGGAAAAGCCGGTGCCCGGAGGGCGCGACTTGCTCGTTCGCGTGAAGGCCGTATCGGTCAACCCGGTCGACGTGAAAGTGCGCGCGCCGAAGTCAAAGGAGCGCGTGGAATCGCCGCCACGGGTGTTGGGATGGGATGTCGCGGGTGTTGTCGAGGCCGTCGGTCAGGAATGTGCGCTGTTCAAGCCGGGCGACGAAGTGTATTATGCCGGCAGCCTATTCCGTCCAGGGGGCAACAGCGAATTCCATCTGGTGGACGAACGAATCGCAGGCCGCAAGCCTAAGACGCTGGATTTCGCCGAAGCGGCCGCTCTTCCGCTGACTGCGATTACCGCGTGGGAAAGCCTGTTCGACCGACTCGGAATTGCCAAGGAGCGGAGTTATAACGAAGGACGGACCTTACTCGTCATCGGATCGTCCGGCGGCGTTGGCTCGATCGCCACCCAGCTTGCCGCTGCAGCCGGTTTGATCGTTATCGGAACCGCATCCCGCGAGGAATCGGCTCGCTTCGCGCGCGAGCATGGTGCCGCGCATACGATTAACCACTTCGAACCGTTTGTGCCGCAGCTTCAAGCTATCGGTTTCGCGAGCGTCGATTTGATTCTTTGCCTAAACGATACGGCTCAACATTGGGACCAGATGGCGGAAGCCATCGCTCCCCAAGGCCGCATCTGCTCCATTGTCGAGACCGACGAACGGCTCGACTTGACGAAGCTGAAAAATAAAAGCGTCACATTCGCCTGGGAAACGATGTTCACGCGGTCTACCTATCAAACGGCCGACATGATCGAACAGCACCGGCTGCTGAACGAAGTCGCGCGGCGGGTCGACGCCGGCGAGCTGCGCACAACGCTGACGAAGCGGTTGTCGCCGATCAACGCGTCTACCTTGAAGCAAGCGCACGCCCTCGTCGAATCGGGACGAACGATTGGCAAGATCGTTGTGGAATTCTTCTGACTGACCGGTTCGCCAATTAGCCCGGCGTGGCTACGCGTATTTAGCGCATGCCGTCCAGCATTAGCCCCGCGACCACGGCAGCAGCGACACGCCGAGTCCGGGCGCAACGAAGCCGTCCACCGTTCATTGACCGCTTAGGCAAGGGCTACTCCTTGTCTATAATTTCACTTTGTTCGACAAGATACCACCTAGTATTCTTAGCGGAATGAAGTTGCGATAAAACCTAACCGGCATGACGAAATGGGATAACGTCGGCTTCCCGGGATCTAAAGACGGTTTAATTGAGAAGTATGACAGACTGCTGTCATACTTCTTTTTTTATAATGACAACCGAGGAATAAAACAAATCCATGAAGTTTAAAAGGAGACGATAAGAATGACGAATCATCCGGCAGAAATGTACAAATACCACACATGGGCGAACCAAACGATCCTGGGGAGAATCAAGGAGCTCCCGTCCTCTGTGCTAAGCCAAGAAGTGAACAGCTCGTTTCCCACTATCGCCCATGCCCTTAGCCATATCTATGCGGTGGATAAGATGTGGTATCTGGTATTGACGGGCACCGGTATGAAAGAGGCGTTCCAAGCATGCATGCCGGTAAACGATAGCCGCCTGTATTCTGCGGATCAATACGCCGATATCTTTGCCCGGCTATCGGAGCAATACGGGGACTGGTTCCGAAGCCAAACGGATTTGGAGCAAACGATTCTGCTTGACAATCCGTTCGCCGGAATCCGCCAAACACGCTTATCTGAAATCGTACTGCATGTGGTCAATCACGGCACTTATCACAGGGGCAATATTTCTACAATGTTGCGTCAGCTCGGCCACGCATCGACCATGAACGACTATGCGCTTTTTTGGTATCAGGAACCTGTCAAATCCATTTAATTTACAACGCCGCAAGGTCAGGCAAGATGATCCGGGAACTCTTCCTGAACTACGGGGAGAGCGTCGTAAAGAAGCCGGAACCGCTCCTGAACTACAGGGAGAGCGTCGTAAAGAAGCCGGAACCGCTCCTAAACTACGGGGAGAGCGTCGTAAAGAAGCCGGAACCGCTCCTGAACTACGGGGAGAGTGTCGTAAAGAAGCCGGAACCGCTCTTGTAGACGTCTTCCCGGGCGTGGAAGCCGTCGGCGATGACGGTATCGTCGATGTTCTCCTTGTCGACGGCTATTGGCGACAGAAGCACGGAAGGCACTTCGGTTTTCCCGTTATTGACTTTCCGGTCTGCATCGACGGTCTCGCCTTTAGCCAGCTTGACCGCCAGCTCCGCCGCCGTTTCCGCCAACCGCTTGATCGGTTTGTACACCGTCATCGTTTGCGTCCCTTCAACGATCCGCTGGGCGCCGGCTAAATCCGCGTCCTGCCCCGCTACCGGAATACGGCCGGCCAATCCTTGCTCGGCAAGCGCCTGAACGACGCTTCCCGCGGTCGCGTCGTTTGCCGCGATGACGGCGTCGATCCGGTTGCCGTTGGACTTTAGCGCCTCGCGCATATTGGTTAAAGCGTTGGCCGGCCTCCAGTCTTTCGACCACTGGTCGTAAACGACCGTAATATCTCCCTTGTCGATAAGCGGCTGAAGAACATTAAACACGCCCTTCTTGAACATATGAGCGTTATTGTCCGTGTCCGCGCCGCCGATATAGACGTATTTGCCTTTCGGAACGAGCCGCGTTATCGCCTTTGCCTGCAATTCTCCGACCTCGACGTTGTCGAAGGAGACGTATAAATCGACGTCGGCGTTTTTGATCATGCGGTCGTATGAAACGACCTTGATGCCGGCTGCGTGGGCCTTCTGCACGATCGCCGCGGTCGCTTCGGCGTTATGGGGAACGACGACAAGCACGTCGACGCCTTCGCTGATCATCGTTTCCGCCTGCTCGATCTGCTTGGCGTCGTCGCCGTCCGCCACCATAATCCGTACCTGAGCCCCTAGCGCGAGCGCCGCTTCCTTGAACATATCCCGGTCCTTCATCCAGCGCTCCTCCTGAAACGTGTCCATGGAGAAGCCGACGATAATGGGGTTATCCGCGTCGGACGAAGCGGCTGCTTGCATGCCGTCGTCGTTGGATTCGCTTACGCCTTTGGCGGCACCTCCATCGAAGGAATCGCCTTCGCCCGTTCCGTTCAATGAGCCGGCTGTTAACCCGGAGGAGCGCTCAACCGCGTTGCCGGACATAGCTCCGGGAGGAACGGAACCCGCCCCCAGCAAGTTCCCGCTTCCTTCGCTAAAGCTGCAAGCGGAAACGACGCCCAAAAGCAAAACGAGAACTATCCATTGTATCGATGTAAAACCGGCTTTCACAGGGCTTGCCCCCTTATTGATCAACGTAGGCATAAGCGTTCGCTTATACCGCGCATACGGCCTTCCATACGGTCTTCCATATGGCCTTCGGCTTGAACGCCAGCCAGTAAAGAACTTAGCGGCCCAGCAGCGCTTTGCGGTATTCCGTGGGCGAAACGCCGCATGTTTTTTTAAATACTTTGCTGAAATAATTCGGATCGTGGTATCCGATCCCGTAGGCGATTTCCTTCAAACTGAGCTGCGGGTCGGCCATCAGCTTCTTCGCCTTGTCGATGCGGCATTCGGTCAAAAAATCGATATAATTGACGCCGAGCTGCTCCTTAAACAGCTTGCTGATGTAGAACGGGCTTAAATCAAAGGCGGCGCCGATCGACTCCAGCGTCATATCCTTGTGGGAATGCTCCAAAATATATTGTTTAATCCGTTGAATCGCGCCCGGCTCGTGGCGGGCTTGGTGCTCCTTATGCTGCCGGGCGATGCGGTCGAGAAGCTGTCCCGATTCGGCGCGAAGCTGACGGTAATCGCGCGCCTGAAACGAAAACACAGGGGTACTTGTCTCGATGCCCATCTCCTCCATTACGCGCGCGACGATCCAAAGCTGCTCGAGCGCCCGCTGCTGCGCCTGCAGCAGGTCCGTCCCTTCCGATTCATCATGCTGGAGAAGCTCCATCATATCCGCCCGCACCTGCTCCCATTGCCCGAGCCGGATCCGGTCCAGAAACCGCTTCTCCCGCTGCTTGGCAAGCGCCCCTCCTTGCCGGGCGCCGGGCACGGGCGTATCGGCATAGAAACGGTACTTGACCGGCAGTGTCGGATCCATCGAAGCGATAAGCGCCTCCTGGTACGATTGCCGGATGCCGTCAAGCGAAGCGCATTCGTTCCCGATGCCGACGAACCAGCCCGGCAGCGCTCCCGGTCTTGCCGCGGCAACGATTCCGCCGGCCAAGGCCGCCGCCTGGGAACGGAACGAACGGCCCGTCTCCCGGAATACGATGATCGGAAGCTGCCGCCCGTATAATGCGCCGACCCAGCCGGTTCCCGCCTGCCTCACTTTGTCCTTCACCGCCGAATAGCTGCTCTCCGCTCCATGCGGCAGCAGCACGACCATAACGAACATCCCGCTCGCCGGACGGATGCCGAGCAATCCGATCAGCTCGTCCAGATGCACTTCATGCACATGATCGAACAGCAGCTGCGTCACGACATCGGTTTCCACAAGCGGCAGCGCCTTCTGCAGCGTATCCAGCTGCCTTCTGCTCGTCTCCGCCGATTGCCGCTCTTCCTCGATCTGCCGCAGCACCCGGCCGACCGTCGCCGTAATTTCGCCGGCCTTGCTAGGCTTCAGCACATAGTCTCTCACGCCAAGCTTGATCGCTTTGCGCGCATAGTCGAACGTATCGTAGGCCGTCACCATGATGAACTTGATTCCGGGATACTTGGCGCCAATCCGTTCGACCGCCTCCAGTCCGCTCATGCCCGGCATCTTGATATCCATTAATATAAGATCGGGCTCGAACTCCGCGGCCATCTCGACGGCGATCCGTCCGTTTTTCGCCTCGGCGATGTTCAAGCCGGGAAATCCTTTCCGCAGCATCGCGTGCAGCCCTTCCCGCTCCACCTGCTCGTCATCCACGATCAGAACTTTTATCGTCATCGCATTCCAGTCTCCTTGCCGCCGGTATTTGCATTACGACTTTCGTGCCGCGCACCGCGCCGCCGCTTTCGATGCCGATTACGTCGTCGCGGCCGTAAAAGAGCCGAAGCCGCCGCACCACGTTGCCGAGGCCGATCCCGGTCGAATGGCCTTCCGCCGCAACGGGCGCCTCCTCCAAAATTTGTTTGATTCTCGATTCCTCCATGCCCGGTCCGTCGTCTTCGATTTCCACCGTCACCCGATCGTCGCCGGCAATAATGCGGAACCATATCGTTCCGCCGTCTTCCATCGGCTCGACCGCGTGAATGACGGCATTCTCGACAATCGGCTGCAGCGTCAGCCCCGGTATCTGCACATGCAAACAAGCTTCGTCGATGTCGGCATAAAAGCTCAAGCGCTCGGTAAACCGCGTTTTCTGGATTTCGATGTATTGGCGAAGCACATTTGCCTCCTCGTAAAGCGTAACCGGGCGGTTCAGCCGCTTGAGGTTGTAGCGGAGCAGCGACGCGACGTTCACCAGCAGGTCGCTCGTCTCTTCGGCTCCTTCCAGATAAGCCTTCTTGGACAAGGTGTCCAGCGTATTAAACAGAAAATGCGGATTAATTTGGCTTTGCAGACTGCGGAGCTGGCTTTCCTGCAGCAGCAGCTTGTTCCGCTGAAGCTCGTGCTCGAGCTGCGCCTTTTGCTGAATTTCCGAGATCAGGTTGTTGATGTTGATGCGCATCCGATCGAACATTTTGGCCAGGAACGAAATTTCGTCATTGGACTCGACCTCGATTTGCAGATCGAACCGGCCCCGCGACAGCTCCTTGGCCGCCTTCGTCAGCTTAAGCACCGGCCGCGTAATGCTGAGCGAGAACCAGTACGTGAACAAAAGCAGCAGAAACGTCATGAGCAGGAGCAGCCATATGCCCAGCTTCTTCAGCTCCTTGGACTGCTCGATGATGCCGCGGTAAAACCGGTCGTACGTTTTCAGCTCCGAATCGAGCAAAGAAAGCGTCATTTCGGAAATGTACTTGGAGATGCGGGTTGCCTCGGTGAACGCTTTCGTGGAATCCTCCGTTTCCTTCTCCGATCGAAACATGAGCGACCGGTCCGTCGTCTCGATGAGGCTGTCGATCAGATTCATATAATTGGCAAGCGCAAAGCTGTTCTCCCCGTTTCTCAGCGCCATCACCTCGGCTTTCGCCTTGCGGACGTTTTCCTTGCTTGCGTCGATTTGCGCCAGATTGTGCAAGGTGGGCGAAAGCAAATAATTGTTTAAAGCCGCAACCGTCTGCTGGCTGGCGGTCGTCACTTCGTTCATCGCCAAATAGCGCTGAAGAATAGCGTTGTATTGATCATGGGTTTTTTGGTTGTAGTACGTCAGCGCGATCCAAATCACCGCCATAAAAAACAGCACGACCGCGGCGAGCGCCATTATTTTTTTCTGAATGCCGATCATGGCGTCTCCCCCGACCGCAGCATCCGCACCGGGGTCAAATATCCGTCCGTATCAAGCGGCACCGTCTCGCCCCGGAGCCATTGCATTGTGAGCCGAACGCTCAGACGGCCCATCTCCTCGGGAGCCTGTCCGATCATCCCGTCCAGCTTGCCTTCTTCAAGCAGCGCCTCCGCGTCGGGACTGTCGTCGAACGAGTAAATATAATACGGCTCCACCCTGGAGCGGCTGCCGATCTCATGAATCATCGCCCCGGCGATGCTTGCGTTCACCGCTATGAACGCTTGCACGTCGGGCAGCCGGTTCATCAGATCCCGCGTGGCGGCGATTACGCGTTCCCTTGCTTCGGGCGTTCCCGCGTATACCGTCCGGATGCCGGGATAGTTTTTCAGAAACGCCGTTATGCCTTCGAGCCGCTGCTGCTGGTAATATTCCCGGCTGCTTTCCCCGAGCACGATCACTTTACCCGCCGTCCCCATGTCCTGCACCAGCTGCTCGGCGATCATCTGTCCGGCTTTGAACTGGTCGGAACCGACGTACGTTCGGCGCGAGCTTTCCTCCATCGGCACGTCGCTCGCTACCGTAATGACCGGAATGCCGTAAAAAGCCGCCTTCACCTTCGTCAATTGCTTAAATTCGTCCGTATCGAGCCCTTGCACGATAATGCCGTCCACCTTGGAGTCGATTGCGATTTCGAGCTTCTTCAAAAAATCCTCCCGATTGTTGCCGTAGCTGCCCCATACTTCAATCGCCGCCCCGCTTCTCCTCGCCTCCTCGGCCGCGCCGCTTGCGACTTTCACCCAGAAGGGCGTCTCCAAATCCTGCGTAATGAGCACGAGGCGATATTGCGCCGCACGCTCCGGCGCCTCCGGCGGCAGCCAATCGGCGCGAAACACCTTATAAGTGGATTGGAACGTGAAATAAAACAGAACGAAACCAATGGCTCCAAGCGCAATAAAAACCGTTTTTCGCAAATGAACGCTCTCCGTTTCCCGTAAGCTTCCGCCCGAAGGCCGATTGATGATTTCACATCCAAGAATGCGTTTCCATAAAAGCATTCTACATGGTTTGCCGGTTTCCTTTATGCCGTTTGATGCCGCTCCTGGCGAAAAAAAAGAAACGGCTCGCCCGCGGCAGGACGAACCGTTTCGTATTGCAAGCGACGGCAACCCGGAGTAAAAGGCTCAGGAGGAAAACCTCCCGTCCGGCCGGCTTGCCTTGGCGGGCGCCAAATGGGCGTCCGCCACCGTCCGCTCGAAGCGCTGCCGCTCTTGGGCCCGCTGCGGAAACAGCCACGTTCCGATCAGGCCGCCGACGAAGCCAAGCGGGATCGACACAATTCCGGGGTATTTAAGCGGGAAAAGAGCCTCGGCTTTAATCCAGCCGCCCGACGGATCCATTACGTTAGGTCCAGCGGCAATAAGCAGCAGCGAGGATAGGAGGCCTGCTGCAATTCCGGTCACGGCCCCTGCGACGGTAAAGCGCCGCCAGAACAACGTGAACAGCAGCACCGGCAAGTTGGCGGAAGCCGCCACGGCGAAGGCGAACGAAACGAGAAAAGCGACGTTCAGCCTCTGCGCGCCAAGCGCCAGCGCGATCGAGACCGCGCCTACGGCGATGGCCGACAGCTTGGCCACTTTCATCTGCTGGGCTTCGGCCGCTTGCCCGCGCCGGAAAATGCTGCTGTACACGTCATGCGCAAACGCCGAGGAGGCGGTCAGCACAAGTCCCGAGATGACCGCCAGTATCGTCGCGAACGCGACGGCCGACACGAACGCCATCAGAAACTCCCCGCCGAGCGCCTCGGCAAGAAGCGGCACGGCGAGATCGACGCGGCCGTCCAGATTCGGCCAATCGACGAAAGCCGCCGCCCCGAAGCCGAGGAAGACGGTGAGCGCGTAGAAAACGCCGATTACGCCAATCGCCGTTGAAACGGAGGTGCGGACCGATAAAGGATCCCTGACCGTATAAAAACGGGCGATAATATGCGGCAGGCCGGCCGTACCGAGCACAAGCGCCATATTAAACGACAGCGTGTCGAGCGGATGGCCGAACATGTTGCCCGGCTCCAGAAACCGCTCCCCCAGCGGCGTTGCCAGCTTCATGTGGGCGAACAGCGCCGGGATGTCCCAGCGGAACCTTGCCAATACGATCAAACTCACCATAAACGTGCAGCCGACCAGCAATATGGTCTTCACGATTTGAACCCAAGACGTCGCAAGCATGCCTCCGAACGTAACGTAAACCGTCATCAGAATGCCGACGAGAACGATCGCCGCCGACAAATTCAGCCCGAACAGCAAATGGATGAGCCAGCCGGCGCCCACCAGCTGCGCGATCATGTAGACGATCGTAATGAGCAAATTGTTGACGGCGAGCAGCCCGCGCAGCCGGATGTCCGCGAAACGGGCCGCTATCGCGTCCGCCATCGTATATTTTCCGAGATGATGCAGCGGTTCGGCGATGACGTACAGCACAAGCACGTACGAGGCAAAAAATCCGATCGAATAATAAAAACCGTCATAGCCGTAAACGGCAATCGATCCGGCAATGCCAAGGAAAGAAGCGGCGCTCATGTAGTCGCCGGAGATGGCTAGCCCGTTCTGCAAGCCGGTCAGCCGGCCCGCGGCGGCGTAGAAATCGTTCGTGTTCGTCGTCCGCCGCGCGGCATAATACGTAATCATAAGCGTCCCCGCGATGACGGCAAGGAAAAAGACCAATCCGAACAAGTTCACCCTTGTTTAAGCTCCCGTATTCGCCTTGACGAGCACCTCGGCGTATTTCGCTTCGTCCTTGCCGCTGGACAAGATCGTTCCGACGTAAGCCGCTAGAAAGCCGAGCGGAATCGAGATGATGCCCGGATTGCTCATCGGGAATATCGCCGTCCCGGTCAGAATCGCTTTGCCGGCCTCGGGATCCCACACGTTCGGGCTAAGCGCCACGAGAATAATCGTGCTGAACAGCCCGACCAGCATGCCGCAGATCGCTCCGGTCCGGTTGAACCGTTTCCAGAAGACGGTGAACAAGATGACCGGCAAGTTGGCGCTGGCCGCTACGGCGAACGCCAGCGAGACGAGGAAGGCGACGTTCATCTTCTGGGCGAAAAGCGCCAGCAGGATGGAGACGATCGATACGCCGATCGACGCCCAGCGGGCCATGCGAAGCTGTTCCTTCTCGGTCGCGTTCCCGCGGCGGACGATCTGGCCGTAGAAGTCGTGCGCGAAAGCCGACGCGGCGGACAAGACGAGGCCGGTCACGACGGCAAGGATCGTCGCGAAAGCAACCGCCGATATAAACGCGAACAGAAAGTCGCCGCCAAGCGCCTTGGCGAGCAAAGGAGCGGCCATGTTGCCGGCCTTGTCGACGGCCGTAATGTCCGCGGCGCCGACGAACGCGGCGGCCCCGAAGCCAAGGAAAATCGTCATGACGTAGAAAATGCCGATGATCCAGGTCGCGTATACGACGGAGCTGCGCGCCGTACGGGCGTCTTTTACCGTGAAAAAGCGGGTTAAAATATGCGGCAAGCCTGCCGTGCCGAGCACGAGCGCCAAATTCAGCGACAGCGTCTCCAGCGGCACCTTATACTTGTTGCCCGGATTCAGGAACGCTTCCTGCAAAGGCGTTGCCGTCTTCATATGCTCGAACATGTTCGTCAGGCTAAAGCCGAACTTGGCGAAGACGATTAAAGAAATGACGAACGTGCCGCCCATCAGAAGAACCGCCTTCGTAATTTGCACCCAGCTCGTGGCGTGCATGCCGCCGAATACGACGTAAACGGTCATGAGCACGCCGACGATCAGCACGGAGGTGACGTAATCGAGGCCGAGCAGCAGCTTGATGAGCGCGCCCGCCCCGACCAGCTGCGCGATCATATAGAAGATCGAAATCGCGATCGTATTGAGCGCCGCGACGCCGCGCACTTTTTTGTCCGCGAAGCGGGCGGCGATCATGTCCGCCACCGTATATTTGCCCAAGTTGCGGAGCGGCTCGGCGACCAGATAAAGCACGACAAGATAAGCGACCAGAAAGCCGATGCTGTAGAAGAAGCCGTCGAAGCCGACAAGCGCGATAGAGCCCGCGATGCCGAGAAACGATGCCGCCGACATATAGTCGCCCGCGATGGCCGCCCCGTTCTGCCAGCCCTTTAAGCCTCCGCCCGCCGTATAAAATTCGCTGGCGTTGTTCGTCTTTTTGGCCGCGAAATACGTGATGACCAGCGTAAGCAGTACAATTGCGCAAAATAATGCGATAGCCATGTTTTACGCCCCCATATCCTTTTTAATCTCGTCCGCCATGCGGTCGAACTGGCTTGCCTTGCGGGTGTAAATGATGCAAAGCGCCCATGTCATGATAAACTGGGCGAACGCAAACACCCATGCCCACGAGATCGGGCCGAAAGCCGGCTTGTTCAGAATGGCCGTGTACGAGGTCAACAGGGGCAGTGCAAAATAAAACACGAGAAAAAAGACGGTCATCGGGATAATGAATCGTTTTTTGCGGGAGAGCAGCGTTTTGAATTTGGCGGATTGCCATACTTCGTTATAGCTTTTTTCTTTCGCTTCCATTGCCTTTCCCTCCAATAGCATCATCTTCAAACGGCCGGCATACAATTGTAAGCGCTTCAAAATGATTATATACGGGATAGGCATTCGGTACTACGGGTTCTGCACGAAGCGTAGAAAATCGCGCGCGAAACGCCGCTTCCGGGACCGGAACTCGCAACGTTCGCCGTCGGCGCGTCTCCCGGAAGGCCCCGGAAGGGCACGGGCGGCGTCGAAACGGCTTTCGGGGCGAAAAGCGAATGCGGAGTATAGCGGCCTCTTACATGCTCCGCAGCAGGCGGAACAATTCCTTGGCCGCTTCGCGCGAAAGGGGCACGGAAGTTCGGGCGGCGTCCTTCATCGTGATATTGTAAGCGCCGTTCAGCCACGGCGTAATTTCGGCAATCCGGTTCAAGTTCACGAGGTAGCTTCGATGAGGCCGGAAGAAAGCGTGTCCCTCCAGCTTCTCTTCCAGCTCCTGAAGCGTAAGCCGCGAACCGATTCGCCGCCCTTCCTCCGTATGGACGCAAATCACCCGGTCCTCGCGTACGGCGTAAACAATCGCTCCCGGTTCGACAAGCACCAGCTTGTCTCCGTCGTCGAGCAGCAGCTTGCCCGCCTTGACGGCCGCATTCGAGGATCGCTGCAGCGGCTCGCCGCCGGCGATTGCCTGTCCCGAAGGAGCTGCGGCTGCAAGCCGGCCGCGAACGCGAAGCAGCGCTTCCTTCAACCTCTCCCCGCTGTACGGCTTCAGCAAATAATCGACGGCGTTCAGCCCAAACGCCTCTACCGCATAATGATCGTAAGCGGTCGTAAAGACGATCAGGGGCGGGCACGGAAGCCCGTTCAGCAATCGGGCGGCCTGCACCCCTTCCAGCTCCGGCATTTGGACGTCCAGAAAAACGACGTCCGGCTTAGAGACCGGCGCTATGTCCAGCAGCTCCCTGCCGTTCGCCGCAAAGCCCGCGAGCTCGATATCCGGCTCCTGACCGAGCAGGTAAGCCAGCTCATCCCGGGCGAGCCGTTCGTCCTCCGCGATCAAAGCTATTATCCGCTTCACGTTGTCCTCCCCCTTCCCCGTAAGCAACCGGCACCGCAAACGAAAACCGGCAACCGCCTTCCGGCCTGTTTTCGATGCGCAGTCCCGCTTCCTTGCCGTACATGGCGATCAGCCGCTGATTGACGTTGTAGACGCCTATGCCGGCGCCTTCGCTTCCTTCGGTCCCGACCGGCCGCTCCCCGAGTCGGCCGAGCAGCCCGGCCGGAATGCCGCTGCCGTTGTCCTCCAGCCGAATTTCGGCCATGCCGCCTTCCGTCCGCTTCAGCTCGAGCCGGATAAGGCCGCCGCTCGCCTTGTCGCGAAGCCCGTGCTTGACGCTGTTCTCGACCAGCATTTGCAGCGATGCGGGCGGAATGCGCAGCTCCTCGAGCCCGTCCTCGATCCGGCAAAGAAAGTCGAACCGGTCCTCGAAGCGGATTCGGATAATGTCCAGGTAGGCGCCTACCAAGTCCAGCTCCTGCCGGACGGTCGTGCCGCCGGAAGCCATCGCCTTCGCGTTCAGCCGCATGAACGAGCCGAGCTGCATCGTGGCATGCCGCGCCAGGTTCGGGTCCGTGCGGATCAAGGAATGGATGGCGTTCAGCGTATTGAAAAGAAAATGCGGGTTGATCTGCGCTTGAAGCAGCTTCAGCTCGGCTTCCTTCATGAGCGCCGTCATCCGCTCGTGCGACGCGGCGCCCAGCTGATAGGACAGCAGCTGGCCGATGCCCGCCGCCATCACGATCTCGACGCGCCGGATATCTTGCGGCCGCTTGAAATAAAGCTGGATAAGCCCCGCCGTCTGGCGGCCTTCCAGCATCGGCACCATGATCGCCGCGCCCAGCGCCGGATGGGGCGGCTGCAGCTCCTCTTCGCCGGCGACGACCTGCAGCTCGCCGCTCCGGACGGCCGCCAGCGCCGGCGCGGAACGGATCGGCTCGCCGGGCTTGACCGCGCCGCTGCCGATTCCGGCGTGAGCCAGCAGCCGCTCCGTGTCGGCCACGGCGACGGCGGCGGCCCGCAGCTCGCGCAGCAGCAGGCCTGCGACCGCTTGCGCCGTCGCGTACGTCAGGCCCCGCTTCAGATGGGGCAGCGCCGCCTCCGCGATATGCAGCGCCCGCTCGGTTTCATAAGCGGCCGCCCGCTCCTCCTCCTTCAGCGCCACGCGCAGCATCGCCGTAAAGATCGCGATCGAGACGCTGTTCGTCAGCACCATCGGCAGGCCGATCGCATTGACGAGGGCGATCGCCCGCTCGGGCTTGTCCGCCCCCGCGCATATAAGAACGATCCCCATCAGCATAATCGGCGCGAACATGCCGATAAACAGCGCTTTGGCCGGGGAGATGACCCGCTCCTGCGAGAAGAAGCGGGCGACTCCGCCGGCCAGCGCGCCGATGACCGGGGCCGCTATCGCCCCGGCCAATCCCGCGTATCCGCCCATGTACAGAAGATGGGCGCCGGTCAGCAGCCCGCTCCCGATGCCGACGGCCGGGCCGCCCATCAAGCCGCCGATGACGACCCCGACAAGCGCGGAATGGGCCAGCGCCTGCTCCGGCCCGAGCGGCGCAATCCAGAAGGAAGTGACGGCTCTCCCTTCTCCGACGACGACGCCCGCATACGTTCCCAATATGCCGAACAACCCGAACAAGCCCGAATAGACGGCGACATGCTTTCCCGACATGTTCCGCCGGTCAAGGTCGAGCAGCTGGCGAAACAGCGGCACCCGCGTCAATATAAAGGTCAGCACGAGCAATATTCCCATCCGCTCGAACAAATGGAGCGTCAACTGCTGCATCCGGGCATCCCTCTCCCCGCACGGTTTGAAGCCAATAGACTGATTGCGCTTTCAGCATCGTGTCACTGGAATTATAGCATTGCCAAGTCTTCCAGAAAATGAAAAAAAAATCAAGGAGCGGCGTTCGGCCGGTTTACGGTTCGGCCGGTTTACGGCTAAGCAGCTTTACAGCCGAACGGCGGTCGAGCGATTCTCGCGAGCTTATCGCCCCGTCCGGCGGTTGCCTCTACGAACAGCTTTTCGGGCCGCTTTTGCGGTATTCGAGCGGGGTTTGGCCCGTCGCTTTTTTAAACGCGTTGCTGAAATAGGCGGTATCGTTGTACCCTAGACGCTCCGCGATTTCGCAAATACGCAGCGTCGTGGAGGCGACCAGCCTTCGCGCTTCCTCCATGCGCAGTCCCACGATATAATCGATGAAGTTCGTGCCCGTATGCTGCTTGAAGTATTGGCTTAAATAGCTCGGATTCATATGCACCTTCGCCGCAATGTCCGATAAGCTGAGCGCATGGACCGGACTGGAATGGATAATCCGCAGCACCCGTCCGATCAAGGAAGTCTCATCGGCCGCGGCGGGGGACGGCGCGGCCGACGAGCCTCCCTTCTCCCGCTCCGCCATCCAGCGGCGCAGCACGGCGGCCATCTCCTCCGCCTCTACCGGCTTCAGCAAATAATCGACGACTCCCCATCGCAGCGCTTGGCGGGCCGCATGGAAATCGTCATGCCCGCTTATAAACACGACGGACGGCTTGCCGGCCAGCCTGCTTGCCTGCTCTACGAAGGAAAGGCCGTCCATGACCGGCATTTTCACGTCGGCAAGCACCAGGTGGGCGTTATTCTCCTTCAGCCAATCGAGCGCTTCGAGCCCGTTCCCGCATTCCTGCACGATGCGGAACGGAAGCCCCGTTTCCTTCAACACTTCGCGCAGCACAAGGCGCACCCAACGTTCGTCCTCTACGAGCAGCACCTTGTACGTTTCGTTTCCGGTAACCGTGTGTCGCATAAGTCTATGCCTCCTTCAGCGGTAGATGGACGGAAACGGAGGTCCCTTGCCCCGGCTCGCTGTCGACCCGCAGTCCGTACGGCTCTCCGCACAGATGAACGATTCTCCGATGCACGTTAAGCATGCCGATATGCTCGCCGGCCATGGACGCATCGTTATGGCGAAGGCCAAGCCGGATGTCGCGCAGCCTCTCCGGCGGTATGCCCGCTCCCGTATCCTCAATCGTAAGCGCATAACTTTCCTCGCTTATCCTCGAGACGCCGATCGTAATGCTTACTTTCGCCGTTCCCGGCTCCATGCCGTGAATGACGCTGTTCTCCACAAGCGGCTGCAGCGAAAACTTGACGATCTCCTGGCTCAGCGCCCAATCCGGGACGTCGATCGCAAAGCTAAGCTTCTCCTCGAAGCGAAATTTTTGAATCGCCAAATACATTCGGCAAATCGCCAGCTCTTCCTTCAGCGATACGACCGGCGACTTATTGTTTAAATTATAACGGAGCAGCTTCGCGAGCGAGGACACCAGCTTGGCGATGTCGCCCATGTCCCTCTCCAGCGCCATGCCCCGCACCGTCTCCAGCGCGTTGTACAGGAAATGCGGGTTCACCTGCGATTGCAGCAGCTTCAATTCCGCTTCCTTCTGCCACAGCGACAGTTCGGCTTCCCGCAGCCGAGCGGCGTACACCTCGTCCATGAGCACCTGAACCGTTTCGACCATCCCGTTAAAGTCGTTGGCCAGACGCCCGATTTCGTCCTTGGAATCCACCTTCGCCCGCGCCGCAAAATCGCCTTCCTTGACCCGCTTCATGAAAAACTGCAGCTTCCGGATCGGCGCGACGATGCTCGCCGCAAACCCGATCGCAAACAAATACGCGACGAATAAGGTTACAAGCACGGTAACCGACAGCGTCCGACCGATATAGGCCACTCCGCGGGTCAGCTCCTCGGCGGGCATTACCGAAATAAGATACCAATTCAAATAAGAAGAGCGGTTGAACGTATAAAAAGGCTCGTTCCCGGTCTGAAAATAACCGTTGTCCTCGCTCAGCATCCAATCGATATGGCGGAACGCGGCTTTATGCCCGAGCATGGCCGGATCGGGATGGTAAATATAACGGCCTTGTTCGTCGAGAATCGCCATGTAGCCGGACCGCCCGACCGTCACGTTGTAGGCGATCTCCTCGATCCGCTTGAAGTTGATGTCCATAATGAGCATCCCGGCCGGCTCAAGCGTCTGCGGGTCGATAATCCGCTTCGCGATCGAAATGACGTTCTCGGTTCTGTTCCGCCGCTGCGACACGCGGCTGACCAGCTTGATGTCGCCGTTCATCGGAACGGTTGCGTACCATTCCGAATGCGGCAGCGCGGCAAGGGCCTGCCCCTCGTCCCCGCCTGCCGTATCGATCACCGCCTTTCCTTCCAGCAGCAGCGTAATGCGGGACAGATCGGGGCGCGAATAAGCCGTATCCTTGAACAATTGAAGGATGCGATCCTTCATGCCGCTGCTTTCGATTTCCTCCGCATTGTCCATCGTAAGCAGCTTCCTCATATTGGGCTGATTCATCAGCCTGATCGAATCGATCTCGAAATCCCGAATGTAATATTCGATATGCGATTTCACCTGGGCCATAATTTGCCAGCTGCTGCGGCTCGCGCCGTCCTGCAGAATCGCCGACGATTTGACGTAGGAGATCACGCCGACGACCACTAGAGGCACGATGACGAGCAGCCCTAAAAAAACAAGCAGCTTCACGGAAAGCGGCCGATCCTGCAAAAACAGCATGCGCTGCGCGATTTGCCAAAGCCTTAACGCCTGTTTCCGTTTCAACGTCATGCCGCCTCCAATCCGTCATTGACTATGGCTTTCCGGTTATGCCTGCTCCCGCCGCGCAACGAGAAGAAGGAGGCAAGCCGTTCGCCTCCTTCCCCTATTTATTTCGCCTGCTCGATGGCATCCAATATTTCGCCGTACTCGGACCGGTATTTATCGATGACGGGTTTGACCGCCTCTTGCCACGGCTTCAAATCCGTAACCTCGGTGATCGTAACGCCGGCCGCTTTAATTTTCTCTTCGGACTCCTTCTCGAACCTGTCCCATTCCGCCCGCTGTACCGCGACAGACTCCTGGGCCGCCTCCAGAATAATTTTTTGGTCCGCTTCCGACAGCTTATCCCAAGTGATCTTGCTGATGAGCAGCGTTTCCGGCACGCGCTGATGCTGATCCAAAATCAAGTTTTTCGCATGCTGGTAATGATTGGACGTCAAGTAGCTCGGATAGTTGTTTTCGGCCGCGTCGATAATGCCGGTTTGCAGCGCGCTGAATACTTCGCCGTAGTTCATCGGCGTCGCATTGGCGCCCAAAGCTTCCATCAGGTCGATATTCACTTTGTTTTGAATGACCCGGATTTTCTGCCCTTTCAAATCGTCGATGCTGCCAAGGGGCTTCGTCGAATAAAAGCTTCTTGCGCCGGAGCTGTAATAGGCAAGCCCCTTCATGCGGGACGATTCGAGGCTGTCCAAGAGAGCTTTCCCTTTATCGCTCTCGAGAAACTTCCATAGATGCTCGTCGCTTTCAAAAATATAAGGAAGGCTGAACACTTCGTATTGCTTGTTAAAGCCGCCGAGCGCTCCCGTGCTCACGCGCGTAAACTCGATCGCGCCAAGCTGCACCTGCTCGATGACCGCTTTCTCTTCGCCGAGCTGTGCCGACGGGAACACTTCGATCGTGATGCGCCCGCCGGATTTCTCCTTGACGAGCTCCGCGAACTTCTGGTCGCCGACGACGGTCGGGTAACCCTCCGGATGCGCATCCGCCAAACGGAACGTATATTTGGGACCTTCCGTTTGGGAGCCGCCGGCGGAAGCGTCGGCCCCCGTTATCGTTTCCTTCGTGTTGCCGCCGCAGCCCGCAGCGAGCGCTCCCGCCATGACCACCGATAACAACGCCATCGTTAGCTTGCTTTTTTTCATTCCGAATTCGCCCCTCTACCAATTATAATTAAAATCATAGAAAGCGCATACATATTTTCTTGTTCCAATTATTCCCTAGAGATAAACGGCTTCACCCGAATAGGTTAGGCAGCCACATGACGATGCCTGGAATATAGGTCAGAATGAGCAGCACGACGCATAATACATAGAAGTACGGCATCATCCCTTTTGTCGCTTGCGAGACGGATATGTTGCCGATGGCCGCGCCAATGAACAATACGGTGCCGACCGGCGGCGTCAACAGCCCGATCCCGAGATTAAGCATCAAGATGATGCCGAAATGGACGGGATCCATCCCGATCGACGTGACGACCGGCAGCAGAATCGGCGTCATAATAAGAATGAGCGGAGCCATATCCATCGGCGCGCCAAGCAGCAGCAGCAGGATATTGATAATAAGCAAAATAATGATCGGATTGTCCGACACGGCCAGCATCCAATCCGTGATCATGCTCGGCACTTGCAGGTACGTGAGCACCCAGCTGAACGAAGCCGAAGCCGCGATCAGGAACAAGACCATCGATACGGTCCGGAACGTGCGCTTCAAGATGACGCCCATGCGCTTAAGCGGAATGTCCCGGTAGACAAAGAAAGTAAGGATAAAAGCGTACAAGCAGGCGATCGCCCCGCTTTCCGTCGCGGTAAACCAGCCGGTGAAGATGCCTCCCAGAATGATGACCGCCGTCATGAGCGACAGCAGCCCGTCCCGGATAATAACCGGGATGTCTTTCCTCGCCACCGGCTCGCCTTTTTCATAGCCGCGCTTGACCGCAAATACGTAGCTGGTCGCCATAAGCGCAAGGCACATCAAGAACCCCGGGACGATTCCTGCCAGAAACAAGCTCGAAATCGAGATGCCTCCTCCCGCCGCCAGCGAATAAAGCACCAGATTATGGCTCGGCGGCACGACGACGCCTTGAATCGCCGCGGAGACGGTCACGCCTACCGAATAATCGGTGTCGTACCCTTTCTTCTTCATCGACGGAATCATGATCGATCCGATCGAGGACACGTCGGCTGCAGCCGATCCGGATATGTTGCCGAAGAACATGCAAGCGACGCAGTTCACCATCGCAAGTCCGCCGCGGACGCCTCCGACGATCAGTTGGGCCAAATTGATGAGACGCAGCGCCATTTTGCCCTCGCCCATAATTTGTCCGGCCAAAATGAAAAATGGAATCGTCAGCAGCGAATACGAGTTCATTCCTTGTACCATCGTCTGGCCGATCGTCTCGAGCGGAATGCCGAGGTACAGGACGGTCAGGATAGAAGAGACGGCAAGGCCGAGGGCAACGGGAAAGCGAAGGATGATGAGCGCTGCAAAGCTGATTGCAAGAATACATATCGCGATTGTCGATTCGGCCATTACTCATGTCCCCCTAAATCTCGGTGTCTGCGCGTATCGACGCCGATAAATTGCAAAAACGCGTACACGCAAGTCAGCAATCCGGTTATCGGCATGACCATGTACAGAAGACTGTTCGGCCATCCGGTTGCGGGAAGCTCGGACTCGCTCATCAGGACGGTAAAGCGCCAGCCGTAATAAACGAGATAGACGCCGAAAGCAAAGATGACGGCATATATGACTTTGTCGAGAATCGCGTTTAGCCGCTTCGGCCATTTGGCCGTAAACGAGTCGATGCCGAGATGCAATTTTTCCCGGAAACCGAAAGCGATTCCAAGAAACGAAAACCAAACGAGCAGCAGCATCGTTATTTCTTCCGAACCGTGGAATACATAGCTGAATACTTTTCGCGTAAAAACTTGCACGGTAACGATTACGATCATCGCGACAAGCCCGATTAACGTAGCCGTCTCCAAAAAGGTGTCGATGGCCAGCGCGACTTTTTTAAGCGTTTTCATTTATCATCCCCCTCGGCTTGACGTGTAAGGCTGATTGCTTACTCATTGTAGCTTGATCGGAGGAGAGAGCGTGTAAGGGTCGTTTTATACTTTTTTGTGATTTTTTTAGAAGTTTGCTTAAGCCCCGGGCGCCGCGGCCGAAATTCGTATACACTCGACCTAAGCGGGTGATTCCAATGCTGGCTTATCGGGCATTTATTCACAAAAACCTAAGCATACGCTTACGAAGCCGGATTTTTGTTCCATGCCCCTTATCGGGGCATTTATTCACAAAAACCTAAGCATACGCTTACGAAGCCGGATTTTTGTTCCATGCCCCTTATCGGGGCATTTATTCACAAAAACCTAAGCACACGCTTACGAAGCCGGATTTTTGTTCCATGCCCCTTATCGGGGCATTTATTCACAAAAACCTTTAGGAGATGAAAAAAATGAGCAATATCGGAGTATGGGAAAAAGCGGAACCCGGCGTTGTACGCTGCATCAAGCAGGCCGGACAATCTTTAATGATGATGGAGGTGCATTTCGAGCCCGGAGCCGAAGGGTACGAGCACAGCCATGTCCACGAGCAGATGAGCTACTGCATCAAAGGCAAGCTTGTCTTCCGCATAAACGGCGTCGAAACGGTGCTGAAGGAAGGCGACACGATCAGCATTCCGAGCGGGGCCAAGCACGGCGTTACCGCGCTGGAAAGCTCGGTGCTGCTGGACGTGTTCACGCCGATCCGCGAGGACTTATTAAAGAGGTAGAACGTCAATTAGCCCCGGCATAGCGGCCGGGGCAATCGTCTGTTGTTTCGCTTCTCATTACGGTTTGATTTCAAAATAGTCGATCGTGCCGATCGCCTGCCCCTCGTCCCCTTCGAATGTAAAGTAAAGGTTGTGCGTGCCGATGGTCGGTTCGATCGGAACATTGGACGTCGTCCAACTCTGCCATCCGCCGGTGGGAGCGATAGGAAGCGTACCTATAACGGTACCCGCCGGGCCTCCCAACCGTATCTTGACCGTGCCTGAAACGGCCGAGGCGAGCCTCACATCGATGCTCTTCATCCCCGTCAGATCGACCTCGCCGTAAGCGGCCCAGTCGCCTTGCTGCAAGGAACCGATTCTGGTCCCCGTCTCCGCCTCCGACAAGGGATGAGTCTCAATCCCCATTTGCGAACTATATTCCTCGGCTTCCATTTTGACCGGAGCGGGATTCGCCGATTGGGCAGAGCCGTTAACGTGAATATTTTCCAACCCGTCATGGACCGTCTTCATGATGTTCACCATATCCGTATACGGCTGATCCTGCTGGTTGACCAGTCCGACGTTGTAGCTCTCGCCGTCCGGGCGCCCGGTTACCGGCTGATCGTAATAGGAAAACCAGCCCGAGCCGACGAACAACGGATGCGCGGCCTGGCTTTCCGCCAAAGCCTGGTAAGCCGTTCCTCGATCCGCAATGCTGGCCGCCATCGTAGCCGCCCTGACATTGGAAAGTCCGCGTTCGGACGATCCGAATGAAAGCTCCAGATTTAACAAAGGTTTTCCGTAATCCTCGTATCTGGAAATCCAGCCCGCATCCCTTGTATAGCTGTCGACGGAAAAGGCGTCTACATATTGCATGGCTTCCTGATCCCAATCCAAGCTCGTTCGCCAAGTGGGAACGACAGTTGTGCCGAGGAACAGATGGTTCGGGTCGTATTTATTAATAATGTCCCTGATCATGGAATGATACGTTCTGGACGCCAGCCGGATATACTCCGATACGTCGACCGCGGGGACTTTGCCGATATCGATCGGGGTATCTTTCAATGCGTCAAACGATTTGGCGTTCGTGCCCAGAAGCTTATTCACCGCGGCAAGGCTGCCGTTATATCTCGGCTTAAGAAAATCAACGAACGTTTCTTTAGCCGGAGAGTCCGAAGAATACGTCAGCACCTCTTTTACGATATCCGCATTCCAGCCCGCTTCATTGTCGTAGGTATAGCCGATCAGCCATTTGCTGTCTTTCGCCTCTTGAAGCTTCGCCTTCAGCGCGTTCTCGATGATGGTCCTGCTCTGCGGATCAAACACGTCGTACGTCCATTGTATCCTTCTCAAATCCGGCGGGTCTTGCAGCACTTGAATATACGGAAACGTGACGTTTCTCGGTTTCGTCCACTTGCTGAACGTATTAAAGCCCCACTCGATCAGACGCTTTTTGGTGATGTCCTCCCATTTCGCCTCAAAGTCGCTTCCGTATTTTTTCATTACATTGGCGATGACGAAGCTGACGTATTCCCCGTTTGCATCTTTGGTATAAGCAGGAGCGTAGTCGGTCCGATCGGGCAATTCTTCGAATATCCGCTTCGGGGTTCCGTCCTCATTCAGAATCGGCGTCTTATAGCCGTACTCCCACAAGCTTGCGGCATCGACCCCTTTCACGATAAAGGGATATCCGTCCGGCGTAATAAACCACCATTTGCCGTCGATGTTTTGCAGCCTGAAGTACCCGGTGCTTTCCTGCTTCCCCAGCCTTTTAATGCCTCCGTATGGATCGTATTTCGTCAGGTCCAGCGACACATCCGCCAGCGCCTTGGCCTCATCCGAATATTCCTGCCGCAGCTGGTCATCTGACGTAACCTTTCCCGGCCAAGTTTCGCTCGTCGAATAGCCGTATTTATCTACCAGCACGACTTCCTTCTTCAGTTCGGCTTTCAATTGTTCCGTCGTAAGCGCCTGTCCCGGCTTCCGCCCTTCAACCCCCGTACCTTTATAAATCTCAACTTCCGTCAAGGGAATATGTTGATAAGGCTGCGAACGGCTAACGGTCAAAATCATAAATCTGGCCGACTTGTTGGACATCGGAACGGTTACCGAGTAGTTCAAGCCGTTCCCCGTTCTTTCGTGCCGGTCGGCAATGGAATAACCCGTCGCCGCCTCGGAACGATATTTGACGGTAATGTCTTTAAATCCCCAATATTGGTTGGGCGAATTCAGCACTACGCGGACCTTGTTCAATGGGTAATCCTTTAACAGGTCAATCACGACATTCACGGTCCCGGGAGCGTTCTCGCCTCCCATCCAGCCCGCGTAAGACGGAGCCCCGTCGAACAACACGCCGTTTGCCGAGGATCGGAGTCCGTCCGCATTTAAATCGGGAGAGTTCCCTCCGTCCGGAGTAAGACTATAGAAATAGTTTCCCGTTTTTAATAGAGTGTCTTCCTCTTCTTCCTTGCCGATCATAACAATAACCGATATGACGACAAATGCGGCCAACAAGAACGTCATAACCCCGTTGCGATTAACCTTGAAGCTTGTCTTCACAGGATGCAGAACCTCCTCTTGGAATACTCATTTATCGCCACCTCGAACGGCTTCGTATTTTCGCATATTATATTACTCCCAATCGCCCGCCCGCAACTTACCTTGTTCGATGCCATACCGGCGCAGGGCGGCGGCGAGCTGACTGAACGGCAAAAAAGACAGCTACGGATGGTAGCTGTCTAATGCAAAGCGCGCCGCCGGCCGGTCAATCCCAGAACGAAATCGTAGCGCTGCCGCCAAAGGCCTTATAAACGTAAAACTCGGCCCGCTTGTTGTCGCCGTCCACGAAGCCGCCGATATCGCGGAAGGCGCCGCAGGCGCCGGCGTATAAGTATACGTAGCCTACCCGGTCATCCGCATTCGACGGATCGTATTCATATAAGTTATAGTAGCCGGACGGGCCGGCCTCAAGGCAGATCAGAAAGTCTCCGCCTGCGGAATTGGCGGTCGCGCTGGAGGTAGTAAACGTAGAAGAGCCGATATAATCCCATTCGCCTGCACCCATCGGGGTAACGGTCGCCTGCGGGGTGAGGGGCGACGCCGTTTCGCCGCTTGTAAAGCCGGTCAGGAACGGGAGACTGAGCGCGATCGTAAGCACGAGCAGAAATAAACGAACGTTTTTCATAATAAACCCTCCTTAAAGGTAAAATTTGGACATTCCATCCATTACCTAACTATACCTTTTTTTATAAAATTTACATGAAACATAGGAACCATTTTTATACAGATTAAGATAGTTCTGAGAACCTGTAGCTCTTATGAAAAGAACCCCGCATCGTCGAAACGATGAGGGGTTCTTTCGGCTAATGCAGCGGGGATGCAACTGCTCGACATGATCCACATAATCTGTAGTACTGAACGCAAACAATTTTTATATAAACCCTCGTGTCCGGCATTGACGCTATCTTCATAGAAGGGGAGATTATGTAGTGAATTTTTCTTTCAAAGCCTTCGCTAGAATGTTTATTGGCCGCCGTGTCGTCATTTTTACAACAGGCTCGCCCCGAGGCTTAAACGGTACCGCAGAACCTGCTCGATTCCAAGGTGTGATACGTCAGGTGGGAAAAGATTTCATTTGTTTTATTACGGATGAAAGAAGACGCGTCATCATTAGAAACGACGAGATCGTTGCTTTGGTCGGACAGAGGCCGGGAATAAGAAATAAGAGGAATGCTTGAAGCAGACGATAAAGAAAGGGGTCTTGAAATGTTGACTTTCCGGCAGAAAGTACGAAGATTATTAGGAAGGCGGGTTTTTATTTCCACAACTGGACTCGCCGTGGATGAAGCCGGTTCAGCCGAGTTCGACGGTGTCTTAAAAATGGTCGGCAAAGACGTGCTTGTGATCCTTTCGGAACGGAGACCTATTGCCATTAGAATTAGCGAGATCATATCGTTAACCCCCCTCAACAATAGAACCGCTCTAAAAAGAAAACTCACCTAGCTTGAGGTGAGTTTTTTTGCTTTCTGGTTTTATCGGTTTACCCAGGAAGTACCGTCGGTAAAGACAACCTTGTCGATTTTAATGTCGTAGATCGCGCTTGTACCATCATCCCCGCTTAGTCCCCTTCTTCGCGCAGCCCCTTCATATGATCGAGATGCTTAAATCCCCAATCGCACATTGCAGTCAATACGGGCGCCAGCGTTTTGCCGTAATCGGTTAAATGGTATTCGACTTTCGGAGGAATCTCCGGGTAGACGCGGCGTTCAACGAGCCCGTCCCGTTCGAGCTCCCGAAGCTGATTCGCGAGGGTGCCTTGCGTAATGCCGGCGAGCATCCGCTTCAGCTCTCCGAATCGCTTGGTGCCCCGATAAAGCAATAGGAACAGGATTAAAGGCTTCCATTTTCCCCCGACGACCTCCAATATCGCCAATATGCCTTGATTCGATGTCTCCTCGCGGATTTTTGCTTCCATCAACATCAGCTCCTTCCTTTACTTTATCAGACTATCTCGAATCGCAATAGTAATCTTTCTATTCGTACTTAGTACGTTATAACGTACCGTCATTAGAAAGCCCATACCCCGCCTAAAGTACGTCCGAAAGGACTAAGTACGTGTAAAAAGCGTACTTTGCAAAGCCGGAAATGTCCTTAATAATGGGGTGGTAAAAGGCAGGTTGATTGACAAGCATAAAAATCGCAAAGGATGATGGTCATGAAAACGATGGTAATTGTCGCGCATCCCAACATGAAAGAGTCCGTATGGAACAAAGCGCTGGCGGACGGATTAAAAAACGAGCCGGGTATTTACATACGCGATTTGTATGAGGAGTATCCGCTTTGGAGGATTAATGCCGAACGAGAGCAGCAATTGCTGCTCGAATATGACCGGATCGTATTCCAGTTCCCTTTCTATTGGTACAGCTGCCCGCCGCTGCTCAAAAAGTGGTTTGACGACGTTCTGACCTATGGCTGGGCGTATGGACCCGGGGGGGACCATCTAAAGGGGAAGGAATTCCTGGTCGCTACCACAACGGGAGGATCCGAGAACGAATATCGCGCCGGCGGACGCAATTGGTTTACCGTCAGCGAATATATTCGGCCGATTCAAAGCACCATTAATCGTTGCAACGGTACGTTCCTTCCGGCCTTTGTGTCGTATAATCCGACTGCTAAAACTCTTACAACCGAAGCGGAGCGGTATGCCGAGCATATTCGGAGCCCCTTGGCGGAGCTCGCACGATAAAGGAAATCAAAGCGGGCAGCGTAATCCGATTGGACTTAGCAAGACAAGGACGATCATGCAAAAACATGCAAACTCTCATCCGCCTGCTGCGGCTTGGAGTTTGCATGTTCATTCCGCTCTCGCCCTACTCCTCAAATGAAAGGTTGTAAGGTTCGTCCCGCTCCAAATCATCGAGCTCCATGTTTGTCGTCGGCACGCTGTCGTCCACCTCTTCGAAGCGGAAGCCGTCCACCCAAGCCTGTCCCGGGCCCATCAGCAAAACGCCGAACGAAATCGTCGCGCTGTTATCCGGAATATCGAGGACGATCGCGTAATGGTTCCAGTTGGTGTCTCCCGTTATTTTCCGGTTGTGCATGTTATCGAAGCGCAGCACGTCCTGCGCGTTATTGTCGACTCTCATCCACAAGCCGCAAAACTGCTCCACGCCCCTCGTTTTGACGAAACCGGAAAAACGCATTCTTTTGCCGATATAACGATTCGCTTTAAATTGCTGCATCATCGTCGCGAAAGCTTCCGGGCTTTCCGGCGTAACCGCCTTGATATAACCCGATGCGTTCCCCTGGTGCACGTAGCTGCGGTCGATTCCGATCTCGTATTGATGCGGATGGCTCCCGCTTAGAAACCAGCCTTTTACCGGCGATTCCGTATTCATCGTTCCCTCTCCTTTGGCAGCATGCGTCATCGAAGCGAACATTTTGCGGTAACGCCCCGGCGGCATGCCGTACGTTTTTTTAAATGCGCGGGTGAAAGCCTCCTGGCTTTCGAAGTAACAGTGAAAAGCCAAATCGATAATGGGCATGTCCGAATACAGGAGCAGTCTCGAAGCCATGCAGAGCCGCCGGCTCCTTACGTAATCGGCCACGTTCATGCCGATCTCCCTGCGGAACAGCCGGTGAAAATGATACGGCGAAAATCCGGCATGCGCCGCGATCTGCTCCAGCGTAATGTCCTCCTCCAGTCGTTCCTCCATATATCGAATGCTTTCCTGAATGATGCTGCGGATAGTCAAGGCGGCGCCCTCCTTTGCTTTAACGATACCAGATCGGCGCATCCTGTTTTTTGATTATTTTTGCGATGTTGACTAAGACGCCAAGCGGCGCCGGACAGCAAGAAACCCTCCGGGACAGGCTGCGAAAGCCGATCCAAGAGGGATATAATTAGTTATAATATCGAATAAAACGGTTGGCTCGGCAATATCAAATTATGGCGTTATGCCCTATGCCTGACCGCTCTATGGAGAGGTCCTATGTATATAGAAAAGGAGAGGCCCCGATCATCGTCGACGAAGCAACTTGAAGCAACTTAATGCAAAATCAACAAAAGCAAAAGGGATAACCCCATATATGCGGCCGTATAGGGCGCGTTCCAATTGGATACGTTGTACGGGCTGCGCTCGATAAGCCCCGCCATCATGCCGGCCGTCGCATTGTACGGTCCCATCAGAAACGCCGTCGTCGCGCCCGTAAGCATGGCGATGGCGGTTAAATGCGGCGGCAAGCCGAGCGCGGCCGGGTCCAGCGATTCGGCGGCCAGCGCCAAACCGACCGCGGGGTGCAAACCGGCAAACGCCAGAACAAACGGAATAAACGGAATGCAGAGCAGGAACATCTCGCTGCCGATCCAATCCTTGAATGCGGCGATCCCTTCGTTCAACACATGGCCCGCTCCGGTTGTCTGAATCGCCGTGATCATAAACCCCGCGCTCAAGTATACGAAAAACTGGTCCTGCATCCGAAGCAGCTGCTCGGGCATGCTCTTGCGGGCTTCCTTCAGAAACTGCCTGCCTTGTCCGATGAGCATCGACCAGACCAAAGCGAACGGAACGACCGTCACGGACACCAGCATCAGAAAGCCGAGATTCGTCAAACCCTCCATGATCGAAATGAGCGCATTAAACAGCAAAATAGCCGCAATAATCTGTGCCGGATGCTTGGCGCCGCCGCTCTTGAGAATATCGGCGAACCGCGCCCGATTGCCTTGCGTTGCCGCGAGCTTTAGCCGCTCTTCTACGCCGTTCGCTTCAACCGGGCTGTCCTTCGCTTCCGCAAGCTCCCCGATCGCGCCCGCGCCGTTAGCCCGACGGATTATCCGGCGCTTGGCAATCCACATCCCCATTCCGATATCCAAGGCTAGTCCAATTAGACTAAACGGGATGACAACCGGCAAAATGTCGATCCACCGCACGCCCGTCATCTCGACGACGATGCCCATAATCGGCGCCAAAGGAGACCACAACACGGGCATGCTGTAGCCGTGGGTAATCGCCCTGCTGACGAACCGGTCCCGGTCTTGAATGGGATACAACTCGAGCGACGGCCGAATCGTTTGATGCACCATCGGAAGCGCGGCCAAATTCATAAAGGCGCAGAACATGTACGACAACGACGAAGTGACCGCATACAGCGCGCCGGAGTGCCTAACCCGCGACCGGATCATCGCCTGAACGCCCCTCTCGTACTTGCCCAGCCGAAGCGGTATCGCAATGAGAGGAACAAGGGCGAACAAGCTCAGTACGTTAAGCATATAGCCGAAGCTGAGCAAAGCTTCCTGCAGCGATGCGCCCCCTACGGCCAGGAGGAAGCCGCCTATCGTCAGAAACACCGTGCCCGCAGCTTTGACGAAACCGGTCACCGATCGGAATACGGCCGCGATAACGGCCAAGCTGAGCGCGGAGACGATAGAGGACCATAGGGCGCCGGGAAAAAAGACCGAGCAAAGATAAGCGGTTATCGCCAGCGTAAATAGAATCGGCTTCATCGGATCGATTCTGTTGCGGCGTCCGCCCGGCAGGCCAACAGACAGGATGGCATGGCGCACCGCTCCCCTTTCCTTCATATCTGGCAAATTGGATGTGAGCTCCCGTTAAAAAGCGCAAACCGCTTAAGCCATCCCGTGCGGCCATGTTCCGAGCTGGCTCGGGACATGGCCGCCTGGCCGGAACGGCTTCCCGAAAGACGGCTTGCCGCGGACCATGCATGCGCCGCTGCCTCCGGCGCATCGACGAGACTTCAAGCGAGCCTTGTCCATTGTCCGTTTTACCTCTCGAAATGGTTGCGCCTGAGCGCATAATGCCCTATCGCCGTAACGAGGCCATAGAGAAGGATCGACAACAGCGCCAGCATGGCGATGCTGACCATAACCATATCCATCTGGAATACCTGTCCGCCGTAAATGATTAAATAACCGAGTCCCGCCTTCGACGACAGAAACTCGCCCATGATGACCCCGACCAGCGTCAGGCCGACGTTGACTTTGAGCGTCGCGATCAAGTTCGGCACGCTTGCCGGCAGCAGCACCATGCGGAGCATCTGCAGCTTGGTTGCGCCAAACGACTCCATCAGCTTCAGCTTCGACTTGCTGATTTCTTTAAAGCCGGATTCGATCATCATGATCGTGACGATAATCGAAATCGCGATCGCCATGCCGTAAACGGAATACCGGTCGCCCAGCCAGATGTAGAAGATCGGTCCAAACGCCACCTTCGGCAGCGCGTTCAGCACGACCATATAAGGCTCCAGCACGCTGGAAGCGTACGTGGACCACCAGAACAGGACGGCGATCAGCATGCCGACCGTCATCGAGATCGCAAGGCCGATAATCGTCTCCAGCGCGGTTACCCCGGTGTGATGCCACAAGTTCCCCGCCGTCGCAAGCTCCCAGAACGAGGTGACAAGGCGCGACGGCTGACTGGTCAGCATCGGATCGATCCATCTGAGCGACGCGGCCAGCTCCCATAAGCCGAGAAAGACGGCCAATACGGCAAGACGGGACAATTGAACGAGCCATCTGTTTCTTTTTTGCCGGGATAAATAGCGAAGATACGCCGGCGAAGCCGGCTGTCCGGCTTGAGCGGCCGACGAACGGTCGCTGGAGATGGACAATTCTTTAACGGGCAGTGACGACATGACCGTCCAACTCCCTCCATATAGCGTTAAAATATTGATTGTAGCGGCTAGCCTCGCGTTTTTTCCACGGGGATAACCCTTCTCCTTCGTCAAACTGAATATCGTATACCGCCGATATCGTGGCCGGCCGTTTCGACATGACCATGACGCGGTCGGCCATGCTGATCGCTTCCGAGATGTCGTGCGTGACGAGAATGGCCGTCTTGCCTTGGTCCTTGATAATGCGGTGGATATCGTCGGCAAGCGTCAGCCGGGTTTGATAATCCAGCGCGGAGAAAGGCTCGTCAAGCAACAAAATGTCCGGCTCGGCCACAAGCGTCCGGATTAAAGCGACCCGCTGGCGCATGCCGCCCGACAGCTGCATCGGGTTATGGTAGGCGAAGCCGCCAAGGCCGTACCGTTCGAGCAGCTCGAGCGCTTTCTCTCGCGCTTTTCGTTTGTTCATGCGCCGGATTTCGGCTCCGACGAGCAAGTTGTTCAGCACGTCCCGCCATTCGAACAGATGATCGTGCTGCAGCATGTACCCCACCTTGGGGGAAGTGCCCCGCACTTCCTTCCCGTCGATCTCGACCGTTCCGGCCGTCGGCTTCTGCATGCCGGAGATAAGGGAGAGCAGGGTGCTTTTCCCGCACCCGCTCGGCCCTACGATGCTGATAAATTCGCCTTGCTCAATCGACAGCCGGATATCGCGCAGCGTTTCGGTTTCCTGTTTAGGCGTAAAATAACTCAGCTTGACATCCCGCAGTTCGATTTGCGCCATCGTTTATTCCGCACCCCCGATCTTCTGCACGAAGCTCATATCGACGACCGCGTTCATGTCGGCGATCTTCTCCTCGGCCTTCAGCACGCCGTTCTCGATCAGCACGCCCTGCAGCTTCTCGAACGCTTCCGCCGTCAGCTCCGGCTTCTCCGGCCATGTGCCTTGATCCTTATACCGGTGAATCGACTGGATAATCAGCTCCTTGGATGTGCCTTCGAAGAACGGGCTTAACGCCTCGGCGATTTCGTCGTCGGACGCGGTGCCGAGCCATGCGGTGCCTTTCGCGACGGCGTTCACGAAGCTTTGGATCACGTCCGGATGCTCGGCGATATAGTCCGACGTCGCGACGTACGACGTTTCCGGGAAGTCGCCGAACGCTTCGCCGAGCGACGCGACGTAATGCGCCTTGCCCTCCTGCACGAGCGTCGAGGCGACGGGCTCGAACAGCTGGATATAGTCGCCCTGGCCGCTGGTGAAAGCCCCGGCAAGCGCCGGCGACGCGATGTTCGTGACGACGGCCGCGTCCGTTACGCCTTCTTGGATCAGCGTCGAGTTCATGACCATCTGCGGGGCGCTGCCCGGCCGCCAGCCGAGGACGGTTTTGCCGGATAAGTCCTTCCAGTCGAAGGCGTCCGTCTTCTCGCGGGAGAGCAGGAACGAGCCGTCCTTCATCGTCAGCTGGTGGAATATTTTGAGCGTCTTGTCGCCCTTCTGATTGTAAATATAGATGGCCGTTTCCGGGCCTACGAGCGAAATGTCGGCCGTACCGGCGATAAGCGCGGCCGCCCCTTTATCCGAGCCTTGCGCCGTCGTCATATCGACGATCAGACCTTCTTCCTCGAAGAAGCCCTTCGACATCGCGATGTAATGCGGCGCATAGAAGATCGAGCGGATGACTTCCGAAAATTTGACCGTCACCTTCTCCTTCGACGTCTCGGACGGCGACGGATCGGCGGACGCCGCGGGCGGCGCGGAGCCGCTTGGCGACGGGCTTGGGCTTGGCGGCGTGTTATTGCCTCCTCCTCCTCCGCAGGCAGCCGCGAAGAAGAGCAGCATGGCGGCAATGACAGACAATGCGGCTTTACTTTTCCTCATGGATTGGTTCCCCCTCCATAATATTCAATATATTGAAACGGTCCTGGACGACGGGCCCGCCACAAGGTGCTTCTCCGCCATTTCCCTGCCGTATGCAACCATGCCCCGATGGCCGATTCCGCTAAGCGGCACCGCCGTCATCCGCTCCCGCAGCAAATAAATTTCCGTATCCGGAAGCAGCTTCTCGAGGGCGCAGGCAAGCGGCAAGCCGTTCTCCATAATTTCGACCGAATGCGGGTTGCCGACGATAAAATTAAGACCCCGCTGCCGCGCCAGCTCCACGATCGGATGGTTCTCGCGCACTCTGCTGATGCTCGCAATGATCGTATCGGTCTCCGGGTACATCAACAGCGCTTGCTCCATATGCTGAAGCGAAAAGCCCGTATGCGGAAAAAAATGAAGAATATGCCGGACCGGACAATCTCTCGTTCCGCTTAAGCATAGCGGCGGGTTCGCGACGGTCGCCTCCTGCAAGGCCGGCTCGCCGCGAATGGCCCGTTCCGCTTCCAGCAGGTCGACGTCGATCTCCCGACCCGCATGGGAAGCCATATGCGCCATCAAGCCGCCGACCGTCGTTAATCCTTCAAGCGCGATCCCCTTGTGAAGAACGTTGCCCGGCAGACCTCCGAAAGAGATGTCTGTTATTAGCTTATGATGGCCGTGCAGAAACGTTAAACCGGGATGAAGGCCGTGGAACGCCTCGTGCATTTCGATGACGGCCAGATCGTACAGCGGCAAGTAGTCCGCGAACGGCACGCCGCCCGAGCTGGCCGCATCCGCGACGGGATGGTGCACGACCAGCAGGTCCAGCTTCATGCCGGACGCCAGCTCGATCATCGATTCGGTAAGCGTCATGCCGACGCCGATCCGGGAGACCGGCTTGTTTTTGTCTCCGAATACGAGCCCGGGAATTTCCATCACGCTTTTGCCCGGAATGTTGGAGTTTTTCATGACGACGTACGGATTGCCGCCCGAAGCGATCTCCTCCCAATTCATCACCATTCTGCCGCCGGAAATGCGGTTTAGCGCCTCCAGGACGATGCCAATATCGGTTCCCGACCGGGACAGCTCTGACAACAACAAGCTCCCACTCCTCTCTCCTTTAAATTCATGCCGGCTCCGCCCTTAAACCGATACGCAAAAAACCGCCAATTATGAACATACCGGGACCATCGATTACATGATCGCAATATGTCGCACAATTGGCGGTTTAAAGGCTCTCGGGCAGCGAGTTCCTCTCTACCTGCCGCTTCGTTCGTCCGGCGCGGGGTTCATGGCTTCGCATCTCGTCCTTTAGGGAAGGATCCGCCGCCATAAGCCGTCTGCCGCAAACTTTGCGCTCCAGCCGTTTATGTATCGTCTTGTTGTTCAGGCTTGCCGTTTTCTTGTCAACTAATATAACATGATTGTAACGGCAAGACAAGAGAATTTAAATAATTTTCTGAATTATTACTCGAATATAACGCAAATATGTTCGGATCGAGGCAGATTAAGGCGCAAGCTTGTGTTTAAAAATGATGATAGTGCCCGAAATTTCGGCCTCCGGGTCATAATCCTTCAGCACGGCGACAATGTCGAGGCCCAAGCTGCGTTCCAATTCCTCCTTGAGCCTCTTCTTGTTGACTTCCATGATCAGCATATCGACGCTTGCGGTTATGCTGCGGTGTTCGCCGTCCAACACCTTGAGCGCGGGAATCCGCTTATGCGTGGCGAAGATCAGCACTTTGTCGCCGACGACGTCGATCTTCTGCGACTTGATCCCAACCCCGAATATTTCCTGATTGATCGTGTTGTAAATTTTAATAATCTCCTGCTTAAGCTCCCCAGGCGACAACTCCCGTTTCATGCTTCTCCCCTCCTTAACGCTCCGTGTACCGTATAACGTTCACTGCATTAACAATTCGGCATTTTTGCATCGTTACCTTTTCGCTTTAATTTCGCTTCAACAATCTTATAATAAAAAAACCGACGAATCGCCGCCTTTGGGCTTCGTCGGTTTTTGTGTCGTTTTTCTCGAAAAAAACTATTCCTGTTCCCGGCGCTGCCCGGCTTTGGCGATTTCCTCTTCGGCATCCGCTTCAACGCCTTCAAGGTCCTGCCTTTCGATATGGCCTTTCACCGCCGCAACCGCGGCTTCTTCCGCATCTTCGATCGAATCGTTGCCGTCGTACACGATGCGCGATTCGTCATACTGCTCGTTGCGATGCTTTACGGGCGCATAAACTTTGTTTTCGTTTTCCATGCGGTCTCATTCCTTTTCCGAATCATCTGGATATTTTGAAGTCATCTGCAGAGCGGCGGATAGCCGTCGTTCTCTTCCATTTCTTCAAGCTGTTCGCGAATTTCCGCGTCCTGCGGCATTTCCGCGACGACTTTAACCTCCGGGGTTCGTTCGGTCGTCTCGTTATTGTCGTTCGTCGTACGCTGCCGGTTCGGCATGGACACTCTCCCCTTTCGCAGGCGAAATTTAGAAATGCAGGCATGTTTATGTTGCGTAACAGGCGGCTTTTCTATTCCGCGCCGCTATTCGGGCCCGTTCCATTCCTGGCTTTTTATTCATATTTTCTTCACATAAGTCTGGTTTAATAGGAAAGGAAATTACATATGGAAAAGGAGCCCTTACCTCATGAGATTATGGAAAAAACCGATGGTCATCGCAGCGGCGTCCGCCGTCCTTGTATCCGGAGCATTGATGACGAACACCACGTTTGCCGCAGAAGCGCAAAAAAAGCTGACCGCCGTGTACAGCGACATCGTCATTAAGTTCAACGGTTCCACGGTCAGCACCGATTCGGCGACCGAGCCGTTTATCGTCAACGGAACGACGTTCGTTCCCGTACGTTTGATCGGCGAAGCGACGGGAAGTACGGTAACCTGGGATCAAACGACCAAAACGATCAACATTGCGGACGATTCCTCCGCCAATCAGGAAACCGTCAACAGCCTTACGCAGCAGCTTGCCGAAGCGCAAATCCAGCTCGCGGACAAGGAAGCGGAAATTGCCGAGCTAACTTCTCAATTGGCGGCCGCTCTGGAAGACGACGAAGCGGATATCGACGATCTCGAAAGCGATATTCAGGACGATTATGAAGATTACGAAGACACGGAAGCCAGCATTTCGCTCTCCGGCGACGAGGACGAGATTGAAGTAACGATTGAAGTGGATGAAGACGGCTGGGACGATCTGTCCACCTCCAAGCAAACCTCCTACCTGCAGGACATTGTCGACGATATTCTCGATGTGTATGAGGATGCCGCCGTTGAAGGCACGGTTGAGAACGACGATTCGGATACGCTCGCCAGCTTCGAGACGGACAGCAGCGGCGACGTAGACATGGTGGACGAAGATATGGACATCGGCGACTTGGAAGATCAGCTGAACGATGATTGGGGAGACTATCAAGACGTAAACTGGGATATCTATGTATCCGGCGATGAAGACGAGATGACGATTGAAGTTTATGTGGCCGAAGAAGATTGGGACGAGTTGAGCACGACCAACATCAACAATTTCCAGGACAACGTAATGGACGACGCGGAGGACGCATTCCCGGATGCGGACATCGAAGGCATCATCTACAGCGTGGATGACGGCAGCGAGCTGGATACGTTCTAATCGTCTCCAATTAGTCCATAATTAAGCGAAAAAGCGGGGAGTGTCATCGTAGATGACTAGCTCCCCTTTTTCTTTGGAAAACGATCCCACGGCTAAAGAGTCACAAACTGCGCAAGTGACTATTGTTCCGATCGCTGTGAAATCCGGATTCAAAGGCGAACGCTATCGCTTCCAGAACATTCCTTGTTTCGTATGTTCAGGTCGTGGGAAGCAGTTCAAACCGTCTTCATCGACAGCCTTGCCCCTGCAGCTGCCGCAGCGCCATTAACGCCGCGCCGCGGGCGGCGTCCCGCTTCGCCGGAACGCATTGCAAATCCGGATATTTCCGCAGCAGCATAGCCGTCAACGAATCGCGGATTATCCCGTTGCGGAGCAGAACGCCGCCGGCCAGCGCAAGCCGTCCGTCCTGCAAGGACAACCGCTCGGCGACGGGGACGACAAGCTCGAACAAGGCGCGGGCGCTTCGTTCCGCAATGGCAAGAGCCGTCCCGTCGCCGGCGTCGCACAGCTCGGACAGCAGCGTTGCCAGCGCCGCGATGTCTTTTTTGTTCGTGCGGGGATCGTAAACGTAACCGATCAACTCGCGGACCGAGCCTAGGCCCAGACGGGCCAATACGGCCGGCGCAATCGTCCGGTTCGCGATTCGGCCGTCGCTTGCCCGCAAGGCTGCCGCTATAAGCTCGCGTCCGATACTGTAGCCGCTGCCTTCGTCGTCGACAAGATGACCTCCGCCTCCGGTACGGTGCGAGTCGCCTTGGGCATTGCGGCCGTAGCAGATCGAGCCTGTGCCGGCGATTAGAATCATGCCTTCCGTGCTTTCGAGGGCGCCGGCCATGGCCGTCTCGTGGTCGCCCGTAATCGCAAGCCCGCCTTCGTAGCCGCATTCCCTGATCATGGCGGTTAACCGGGAGACGACGGACGGATTGCTCACCCCGGCGGCGCCGACGCAAATGTACTCGCAAGCTTCCAGTCCGCCGCACAAAGCCGAGGTCGATGCCAGCAGCTCCCGGATGCTTTCCCGAACGCCGGCCTCATCCCGCCCGTTCAAGTTGATCGAGCCGGAGGCAAACGATCCCGCTTCTTTCCCCGTTTCGTCCACGACGACAACGGCCGTTTTCGTCCCGCCGCCGTCCCATCCGGCCACATATCTCAGGGGCGCGTTTGCCTTCCCGGACACCTTATTGTTCACAAACTCCGGACCGTTTGGGCTTGTTTCCATGCCGCGCAGCCTTAACCGTCCCGTCGGAACGGCTTCGCCGCATAACATCTTGGCCAGCGACCGAAGCGACAGCGGCGTATACTCAAAAGCGGCAAGCCCGCAAGCAACGCCTTCGATCAGCTCCAGATCGTAAGGCTTGCCCAGCGCCGCCGCCGTTACCCGGCGGCCTGCGGCGACAAGCGCCCGCGCCAGCTTCAGCTGCCCCGGATGATCCTGCCCGTTGTACAGCCCAAGCACGATACGCGAATAGCGGGCCGTTTCAGCCAGCACGTCTTCGATTTCCGCATCATCCGGGTTCATGTCCGTCATGCGGTACGGCACGCCAAGCGCTTCGGCCATCGCCCGCGGAAAAGAAAGCGCGCCGCTCACCGCGTTCGAAGCCCGGTCTGTCCGGAACGGATAACAGCCGACGATCATCGTATCCGCAGCTCCGCGCGCAATCGGCTCAAGCCGGCCGCTCGTCAGGCAGATGCTTTCCTCGCTGATCGCCTCCGCCGTCCGCCTGTGGGCCGCGCAGCCGACAATGCCGGCATCGCCGCCCAAAGACGGCAAGATCCGGTACTTCTCCTTATAGTAGAGCACCTTCTCCACCGCTTCGTCGAGCGCCTCCTCGGAAAGCTCCCCTTCGAGCACCGCCCGTTCGATCCGCTCGGCGGCTTCCCTGACAAGCTGCGGCGTATGGCTGATGAACAGCAGATGGACGCCGGCCTTCAACGCGCCAAGCGCCCCTTCCGCCGTTCCGTAATGCGTCTTGACGGCATCCATCTCGAGGCAGTCGGAAACGATCAGCCCTCCGTAACCGAGCTTTCCCTTCAGCAGACCGGTGACGATCGCCCTCGACATCGTCGCGGGGACACGTTCCGGCTCGAGCTGCGGGAACAGAATATGGGCGGTCATGACGCTTTCCGCGCCGGCGTTAATCGCCCGCTCGAACGGACGCAGCTCCAGCTCCTCCAGCTGCTCGGCCGTTTTCCCGATAACCGGCAGTCCCAGATGAGAGTCGACATTCGTATCGCCGTGCCCCGGAAAATGCTTGATCGCGGACAATACGCCTTCGTCCCGCAGCCCTTTCATCATCGGCAGCCCGTACGTTTCCACGGCTTCCGCCGTGTCTCCGTAGGAGCGGACGTTAATGACCGGATTGCGCTTGTTATTGTTAATGTCCAGCACCGGCGCTAGATTGAAGTTGATGCCAAGCGCCCGCAGCTCCCGCGCCGTCAGGCGTCCGGCGGCGTACGCGTGCTCGGGACGGCCGGTCGAAGCGACCGCCATCGCGCCGGGAACGTTCGTCGCATCCGCCGGAAGGCGCGTTACCCGGCCGCCTTCCTGGTCGATCGCGATAAAAGCGGGCATCCCCGTATGCCGCTCGATAAGCGCGCGAAGCTCGCCGCACAGCCGTTTCAGCTGCGGCACGTTTTCCGCGTTATACGAAAATAATATGGCGTTCCCGATTTTGTACTCGGCGACCAGCCGTTCGAACTCGGCGGAAACCTCCGCCTTCGGAAAGCCCGTTACGATAAGCTGGCCGATCTTCTCCCGCAATGTCAGCTTGTTCATGTTCGATCCCTCTCATGCCCGCTAATAAAGATGATATTGCCGCTTCTTCTCCGCGAACAGCCGGCTTTCCTCGCGGAACCGTTCGAGAAGCGGCGCCGGATCGTGCCAATCATCCCCGCGATAGACGTCGTCCCCGGCCAATAAGTCGATGAAAGGGCGCGAGCCTTCCTTAAGCGGCGGCAAAAAGCGAAATTCCGCGTAATTGCGCCGAATCGCGTAAAGCAGCGTCACGCCGGTTTCGACCGAACGGAACGCACGCCGGTCGGTTACGTACAGCTGTACCCCGCCGCATGTCTCTCCCGCAAACTTGGAAGCCGCCGGCTTGAAATAGACCGGGCGGAACCGGACGCCGGGCAGCCGTTTGCCGTTCATCTCGTCCGAGAGCCGTTCCGCTTCGATGAACGGAGCCCCGATCATCTCGAACGGAAACGTCGTCCCTCTTCCTTCCGAAACGTTCGTCCCTTCGAACAGGCAGGTGCCGGGGTAGACGAGCGCCGTCTCAAAGCGCGGAATGCCGATCGAAGGATGGATCCACGTCGCGCCCGTGTCGGGAAACTGCATCGTCCGCTCCCAACCGCCGCAGCGAACGACATGAAGCTCCGCCTTCCAGCCCATCTGCTCGTTCGCCATCGCCGCCACCTCTCCCGCCGTAAGGCCGTAGCGGACCGGCAGCGGGTAATGGCCGACGAACGAACGGTACGCTTCCTTCAGCACGTTGCCTTCCACCGTAACGCCGTCCAGCGGGTTGATCCGGTCGAGCACGACAAAAGGCTTGCCCGCCTTCGCGCAATCCTCCAAGGCGAGCAGCATCGTCGAAATAAACGTATAATACCGGACGCCGATATCCTGAATGTCGTACACGACCATGTCGACGGCGTCCAGCATCTCCGGGGTCAGCCGCTTCGAATCCGGGCGGTACAGGCTGTACACCGGGACGCCCGTAATCGGGTCGGCATACGTGTCGACCATTCCGCCCGCTTCGACGTTGCCGCGCACGCCGTGCTCCGGCGAAAACAACGCCGCCAGCCGGTAGTTGTCGTGCAGCAGTTGTATCGTGGACGCGAATTCGGCGTTCAGGCCGGTCGGCGACGTAATGAGGCCAAGCCGCTTGCCCCGGAACAAACGCCCGTCATTCGCGATTCTGTCGATGCCGTTCACGACCATCGTTCGCTCTCCTTTACAGCTCGGATTTCAGCACGCGCAGCGTCTCGGGCGGAACCATAAACGTTTCCGCATAAGCCTTGCGCGCTTCGATGCCGCGAACGCGGGCCAGATGCTTGTAATACTCCAAGTAAGGAAACGACTTGCTCCCCGTCACGAACCAATGCTTCGACACGGCCTCCACCCATAAATCGTAAGCCGCCCGGTCGAAATCGACATAGACATACGGCTTGTAATCGACCGCGTCCTCCCAGTTCTCCGCATAATACAGCCTCGAGGCGAAATGGGCCGGCTTCTCCCGTTTCAGAGGAGCTAAAGCCGCATAATACCGCGCGTCGTTCACGATCAGATGAGTCGTGTTATGGTCCTTGTGCATGCTGCTTTTGAAGTGGGTAATGATTACGTTCGGCTTGGCCTCGCGGATGACGTCGCATACCCGGAGCCGGTTCTCCTCCGAATTTTGCAGCTCGCCGTCCGGCGTATCGAACACGATCGCCTCGCCGCCCAGCAGCTCCGCGAACTGACGCGCCTCGCGCACCTTCTGCTCCCGATAATCGGCAACGTCCCGGCCCGCCGGCGCGCCCCGCTCTCCGGCCGTCAGCGCCAGCGTTACGATGCGGTCCCCCTTCAAGGAATGAGCCGCCAGCACGCCGCCGGCCGTCAGCTCCATGTCTCCCACATGCCCGCCGATCGCCAGTATCGTCTGCTTCGGTTCTTTGTCGCTCATCGGATTAACTCCTTTCGCATAACGGCAAAATGTTTGACCGCTTTAAAGCCCGCCTTCCCGTAAATCCGGGCGGCCGGATTGCCGACGCCGGTATACAGCGACATATAAGGCGTCCCGATCGCGCGGAAAGCTTCGCACAGCTTAAAAAACAACACCGTTCCGAGCCCGTGCCCTTCATGATCCGGGTGTACGCCGATACCGGCGAAATAACCCCGCCCGTTCGGCTGGCGGATGACCGGACCGGCAAAACCCGCGGCCAAGCCGTTCTTGGCGGCGAAGACGACCGGCGTCCCGTTCGCGGCGCAAGCCGCGATCTCCTTCGTCCATAGCGGGTTGCCGAGACCCTCCAGCATCTCCTCGATGCCGCGAAGCCCGCCCGGCGCAAAACCGGAGAGCCGGCCGTCTCCGGCCGGCATGTTCCCAAGCACGCCGACCGTATACCCTGCCGCAGCCGCAGCCTTTTCCTTCGCACGGATGTCCTCCTGAACGGCAAAGCCGGACAAATCGAGATACATCGCCTGCTCCCGGGCCCGCTCCGCGTAGCCTTGCTCCAGCAGAAACCAATGCAGCCTGCTGCCGACGGGCACACCCGGCGCATTGTTATGCTCGTGGCCCGGCGTCTCCGGGATATACCACGGCAGCTGCATCGGGTTAAAGAACAAGACGTCCGCCTGCGTCTTGCCAAGCTCCGCGAACCGCCGCTCCAGCGCCGTCAACAGCAGCTTGTAGTTTTCGTCCAGCGCGTACGGCCCGCTTAAGACTATGCACGTCAAGTAGCCCGCCTTGTCGCCGAGCGGCAGATCGTCTCCGGTGCAGCCGCATGCGAAGCCGGCGACCTCTTGTTCGCGGCCCAATAAGACAAACGCATTCCGGGGATCAAAATACGGATTGTCCGTAAATATAGACTTGAACGTGTTCTCGTCAAGCTCCTTATAGCCGTCGCGGACCGCCTCCTTGTTCCATAACGCAATGACGCCGTCCGCATAACGGTCTTCCCAAGCTGCCAGCATCGCTTGCTTCACCGCCTCTTTATCGTTGGCCTTTCACGGCCGGAATGGATGCGAGATTTTGCCCATGACAGCAGGGCGGACCGCCCCGGTCACCGAAGGCAGGTTGTTCGGCAGCCCCGCCATCGCATAGTCGGCGAGCAGCGCGAACGCGACCGCCTCCTTCGCGTCGCTGTTATGGCCGGCCTCCTCCTGCGTCAACACGGGCACGCCGTACGGTTCAAGCTCGCGCTTCAACATCCCGATGAGCGCCCGATTATGGCTTCCTCCGCCGCCGACGATAAGCGCGTCGGCGGCATAACGGTCCCGCACGTAGCGGCGGTATGCGTCGCCGATCGTCCACGCGGTCAGCCGGGTAACCGTCGCAATCAGATCCTCATTCGATAACCCGCGCTCCGCCCGATAAGCAAGCAGCCGCTCGACATAGGCGGCGCCGAACCGCTCACGGCCCGTCGACTTCGGCAGCGGCAGCGCATAATACGGCTCCCGCTTCAGCTCGCCGAGCAGCCCTTCGTCGACCCGGCCCGCGCCGGCGATCCTCCCGCCTTCGTCCATCGTAAGCCCGGGATAAAGCTTCGACACCAGGCCGTCGATGAGCATATTGCCCGGGCCGGTGTCGAAGGCGAAGACGTCTTCCGCGGTGCCGCCCGCCGGAAGGACGGTCATGTTGCCGATGCCGCCGATGTTTTGCAGCAGCAGCGTCCGCTCCGCTTCTCCGTACAGCAGCAGCTCCGTGAACGGAACAAGCGGCGCGCCTTGGCCGCCGACAGCGATGTCCGCGACGCGGAAGTCGGAGACGCACGGCACGCCCGTGCGGGCCGCGATAACCGCGCCTTCGCCGATCTGTACCGTGAAGGCGACGCCGTAGCCGCAATACCGCTGCGGCTCCGGAGCATGCCAGATCGTCTGGCCGTGCGACCCGATCACCGCGATGTCCGCGGGCGCGAGGCCCGCAGCGGCGATCGCGGACAAGGCCGCTTCGGCGAACAGCTCGCCGAGCAGCGCGTTCATGCGGCCGACCCGGTCGACCGTCGCCTCGCGCGGATCGAACAGCGCGAACAGCTCCTCCCGGACCGCGGCCGGGTACGGGCGGTTCTCGAACGCGGCGAGCCGAACCGCAGGTCTTTCGCTTCCGCCGGGCGGGCCGGTTATTTCCACGACGGCGGCGTCGATGCCGTCCACGGACGTGCCGGACATAAGGCCGACCGCATATCGCCGCGAGCCACGCTTAAGCCGATCCATGTCCGCCACCTATCCTTTCACCGCTCCGACGGTTACGCCTTCGAGGAAATATTTTTGCAGGCTGAAGAACAGGATGAACATCGGCACCGCGGAGATCGTCGCCCCCGCCATCATCGGCGCGAAATACGTCGTGTTGGCGAAGCGGAAGTTTTTGAGCCCGACTTGAATCGTCTGCATATCCATCGTGTTCGTGACGAGAAACGGCCAGAAGAACGTGTTCCAGCTTTCCATGAACGTCAGAATCGCCATGACGGCCATAACCGTCTTCGACAGCGGGAGGATAATGCGGATGTAGATCTGGAACTGGCTGCAGCCCTCTACCTTGGCGCTTTCGATAATTTCCGTCGGAAGGGTGGAGATGAACTGCTTGGCCAAAAAAATGTTGTACACCGTCACCAGGCTTGGCGCGATCAGAGCGGTATACGTATTTTCGATCTGAAAAATATTGACGACCAGAATGTATAGCGGAACTTGCGTCACTTGATAAGGAATCATCATCGCGCACAGCAGAATCGCGAACAGAACGTTGCGGCCCTTGAACCGGATTTTGGAGAAGGCGTACCCGGCCAAGCTGGCGAACGCGACGTTCGACGCCGTTACGCATACCGCCACGACAAACGAATTAAGCAGCCAGCGGTACGAATGCTCGCTGTAATCGAAGAAGAATTGATACGACGCCAGCGTAAACTTGCCCGGCCACAAGCTGTAATTGGCCGCGCCGGCCTCGATCGGATCGCCGAAGGAGGAGATCAGCATGAAATAAATCGGGAACAAGGTCGCAAGCGCAAAAGCGAAAAGGACCGCGATAATCATCCCGTTTCGGGCGTACAGGACCGGTTTGTTGCCTGCATGCGTTTTGAATAATGCCATCGTCCGTCGCCCCCCTAATATTCCACGTCATTGCCAAGAAATTTGAACTGGAAGAACGAAATGACGGCAATGATAAGCGTCAGAATAAGCGCTTGCGCGGATGCTTCGCCGAACTCGAAATATTTGAACGCGTTGTTGAAAATGAGCAGGCCGACCATCGTCGTGGCGTTGTCCGGACCGCCGCCGGTCATCAGATAGGCGTTCTGGAACACCTGGAACGAACCGATCACGCCCGTCACCAGCAGAAACAACGTCGTCGGTTTCAAAAACGGGATCACGATATACCATAGTTTCTGGAAAAACGACGCGCCATCCAGCTCCGCCGCTTCGTAATAGCTGTTGTCGATGCCGAGCAAAGCCGCCAAGTAAATGATGATGCTGGTGCCGTGGCTGGACAGCCAGGCCATCAGGACCAGGGAGAACATGGCCGTGGCGCTCGCGCCGAGCCAGTTCTGGTTATCGATGCCGAAGAAGCCGATCGCCTTGTTCAAAATCCCGGAAGGCAGCGGATCGAAGATCCACAGCCAGACGACGGAAAGCGCAACGCCGGAAGCAACCGCCGGCAAATAATAGATGGCTTTAAACGCCGTTTGCAGCCACTTCTTGAGCGGCAGCACCATAATCGCGACCGCAAACGACAGCAGCAGGCCGACGGGAACCGTCAGCACCGTATAGACGGCCGTGTTCGCGATCGATTTCCAGAACAGTTCGTCGCCGAACGTGTTCGCGTAATTTTCAAATCCCGCATATTCGGAGCCTAACGGCTTATATTCCTGAAAACTGATAATGAAAGCGCTGATGACCGGGTAAGCCGTAAACAGGGCGAACACGACCAGCGCAACCGCGATAAACGCGTAAGCCCAAGCCCCATCCTCTCGCAGCTTCCGTCTTTTCACCATGTTAGTAAGCCGAGCCATTAAATTACCTCCCCCAAACCCCCTCCTTAGAGGGGACTCCAAAGGGCTCCCGCCCTCTGGACACCACCTTTTATGCCCCCCCTCGAAGGAGGGGGCTCCGAGGGGCTCGCCCCTCGGACACCACCTTTTTGCCTCCCCCACCCCCTCCGGAGGAGAGGGCTCCGAGGGGCTCGCCCCTCTGGACACCCCAAATTGGCGTAACTGCCCCGCGGCCGTCTTCGACAATCAGGCGTGCAGACCCCGCGTTGTCCTTTCGGACAAAGCTCCCTTTCCCTCTTCTTAAGCCACTGTTATGCCTTAAGGAGCGATCTGCTACTCTCTTCCGTGAGAGTCTCGTTCAAGAAACCCTCGCCCGTCCTGCGGACGAAGCATAACGTCATCGCCCTAATCGAAAGACAAACCGTTTGCGTTAAAGCCAGAGACTGGAGCAATCCCGGCCGAGCCTTACCAGCCGGGGGCCGGGGAGGCCGCCGCCTCCCCGAACGCATGCTTGCCGGCTTAATCCTGGACGACGCCGTCCTCGCCGAACGCATCGATCGCCGCTTCCTTGACGGCTTCGTACATCTCCTCCGGCGTAATTTCGTTAGCGAGAAGAGCTTGCAGCTTCGGAATAATGACTTCGTCCTCGATTTTGATCGCTTCCGCGCCCAGCTCGGTCGGAATGTCAGGCCGGGCCGGAGCGGCTTTCGACAGCAGCACCTTCACCGCTTCGACGTTGTCCGGGTTGCGGTCGACCTTGATGTCCGCGGCCGCTTGGCGTCCCGACTCCGTGATGTTCTCGACGAACAATTCGCTGGCCGTCGTCGCCGCGATTTTGCCGCTGGCCAGAAAATAAGCCGCCTTCACGACGTTCGCTTTATGCTCGGCCGTCGGCTCCTTCTTGCCGCGGAACGTCACGTATCCGTCGACCGCCGGGCTCGATACCGCCGGCTGGCCGAGGAACGAAGGCACCGGCAGGACGATGTATTCCGTCTCGATGCTGCCTTCGACGGCGCTGCCGTCGTTCGCTTTCAGCTTCTCGTTGTTTTTGTTGGCGGAGTTTTCGAAAGTCGCAAGGCCTTTGCCGGTAATCATCGTTTGGCCGGTCAGGAACATGTTCCAGCGTTTGCCGGCGTCGACCGAGCTAAGCTCCTTCGGCATCGAGCCGTCGTCGATCATCTGGCGGACAGCCTTCAGCACTTCGAGATAGTTTTTGCTCGTGTAGGCGTATTTCAAATCTTTCGTAAAAGCGTCCGGCATGCCGGCGTTTTTGATCAGAATGTTTAAATAGTCCTTGCTTGTGACGCCGGCCGTCGCGAACACGAAGCCGTAGCGCTTCGTCGTGTCGCCTTCCTTCACGACGCCTTTTTTGATCGCCTCGCGGAACTCTTCGTACGTCCAGCCGTTTTGCTGCACCTTTTTCCAATCGATGCCCGCTTCCTCCAGAAACTTCTTATTGCCGCCCAAGGCATGGATTTCCATGTAGGCCGGGAAGCCGTACAGCCCTTCGCCGTTGCGCATATAGTTAAGCGGTCCTTCGTCGAAGTCGGCGATCATCTCGTCCGTGGCCACGTCCGTAATGTCCATCAGCATGCCCTGCTCCACGTATTTCGAAATGCCGCCCGAGCCGATAAACGCGATATCCGGCGGGCTGCCCGCATTCACCTGCGTGTCGAGCTTCTGGGTCATATCCTCCCAGCTGGCCGGCTCGATCTGCAGCGTCAGGTTCGGGTACAGCTTGTTGAAGTCGGCCTCCATCTGGTCGAAGTTGCTTTGATAATTGGCCGACACCGGCGGAAGCAGCGCGGTAATCGTATCCTTCGCCTCGGAAGCGCCCGGGGTCTGGCTGTTCGTCGCGCCGGGCGAAGCGCCCGCCCCTCCGTTGTTATTGCCGTTGTTGCCGGACGAGCATGCCGACAATGCCGTAAGAGATACCGTTAAAGCCAGTGCAGAAGCAAACAAACGAAATTTGTTTTTCAAAACCATCTTCCTCCCCCGTCTTTTTCATCGGTAATCCGTGTGTCTTTAGAAGCCCGAGTGCGCATCCTGCTTCGCCGCGCACATGCGGACGGCCGCCTTCAGGCTTCCGTCGCAAGCGTCGAGCGCCCGACCCGCCTCTTCCATGCCAAGCCCGGTCTTGAGCATCATAATCGCGAGCTTGCAGTTCATCGACGCGCGGACCAAGTAATCCGCCGCCGTCTCCGCGTCGGCGCCCGTCGCCGCCTTGATGATCCGGACCGAGCGGTCCACCAGCTTCTTGTTGCTCGCCTTCAGGTCAACCATCAAATTGTTGTACGTCTTGCCCAGCTTCACCATCGTGCTGGTCGTCAGCATGTTGAGGACCAGCTTCTGCGCCGTTCCCGCCTTCAGCCGGGTCGAGCCCATTATGACCTCCGGCCCGACGACGGGCGCAATGCATACATCGCAATATTCGGACAATTTCGAATGCTTGTTGTTGACGACGCCGATCGTCGCGGCCCCAAGCTCCGCCGCCTTCTTCAAGCCGGCGATGACAAACGCGGCGCTGCCGCTGGCGGAAATGCCGACGACGGCGTCTTTGTCCGTCACGCCGCACCGCTCGATTAACGCGATCCCCTCCTCCTCGCTGTCCTCGAACCCTTCGACTGCCGTTCTGAGCGCTGTATCCCCTCCGGCGATGAACCCCTGTACCAGCTCGGGGTCCGTCCCGAAGGTGGGCGGACATTCAGACGCGTCCAGCACGCCTAACCTTCCCGAAGTGCCTGCGCCTATATAAAACATTCTGCCGCCGTCCTTCAGCCGGCGATGGAGAATGTCTACCGCCTTCGCGATTTGCGGAATTTCGGCGGCTACCGCGGCGGGAACCTTCGCATCCTCGCGGTTGAGGAGCTCCAGCATCTCTTCCGTGGTGCATTCGTCGATCATTCTCGTATTCGGATTGATTTCCTCCGTCGTCAGTCCCGCAAGGTATTCATCCATATCGTTCCATTCTCCTACCTTAGCGTGCCAGATTAATGTCATATATTCTGACATCGCTTTTGTTAGTCTTAATATTAAGGGCGCTGGGCATGTCTGTCAACAGATTCCGAAATTTAATTTTATTACGGTGTTTATTTTTGGTTTTTTTCGTCATAAAAGAGGCAAAAAAAGCAGCGGCCTTCCCGTTGGTCAAACCGATGCTATTCTCACGCGATTGATTCGCCAGGCCATCTACCCGCATAACGAATCTGAGACACGTTAATCCATCTTAAAGCAGCTTTATAAATTTGTAACGAACCCGAACGGCGTTATTTGGCTTTTCTCGGCATTCCGCAGCCCTATTTTGGTCCAATAGCGCCGCTGGGGTTCGTTAGCCTCGGGGAATGAGCGTTCTATCGATAATAAGCGCGATACGATTCGTTAGTGTCTTCGCCCCCCCTCGTCGCCCGGGGATTAAGCTCCGCTTACTTCCGGTGCTTGCCGGCAAGCACGTTGTGCGTTTTGGTCAAATACTTCTTCACATGATGGTATTCCGCGCTGGCCACTCCGGCGAACAGCATGTCGACGACCGTCAGCATCGCGATGCGGGAACCCATCGCCCCGCTGCGGAACGTCAGCTCCGGCGTGGATATGTTCAGGATGATGTCGCATTTGTCCGCCAGCTCGCTTTTGCTGTGCTTCGTGACGGCGATCGTTTTGCAGCCGTTTTTGGCGGCGATATCAAGCGCTTCCAAAACATCGGACGTGCTGCCCGAATTGGAAACGAAGATGGCGACGTCGTCGGGCCCAAGCAAAGCAGCCGCCGTCAATTGGCTATGCCCGTCCGTGTAGGCGCGGCAAATCTTGTTGATGCGCAGAAACTTCTGCTCCGCATCCTGGCATACGAGCCCCGAAGCGCCCACGCCGAACAAGGCGATTCGGCTGCAGGAGACAAGCGCGTCGACGGCGCGCGCCACTTCCTCGCGGTCGATGACGCTCATCGTATCCTCGATCGACTTGCTGTTGTTGTGGGCAATGTTGGCGATAATGGTAGACAAGCTGTCTCCCGGCCGGATATCGGTGTACTGGTCCTTCTGCTCCTCGTCCATCGAGCCAAGCGATGCGGAGATGCTGACGATAAAGCTGCGGTAACCGCCGTATCCCATCGTTTTGCAGAACCGGAGCACCGAAGCGTCGCTCGTCTTGCTTTGTTTCGCCAATTCCTTGACGGACAACAGGGGGATCTCCTCCAGATTGTTCAGCACGTAATCGGCTACCATTCTCTCTACCGGCGTCAAGCTGTCTTTCATGTCGCGAATTTTAATAAGCACATTGTCGTTGATAGCCATGAATTCTCTCCCCTAAGCCCCCTTATCCAACAAGTATGATTTTTTACTCCAAAAGAGAACGTCATTGATGAAAAATATAATTATACTATAAGCGCTTTCTCGGGGTTTGACAAGAGAGGAATGTAACCAAGCGGATTGATGAAGCGACAGCAGATAATCGCAACAAAATCAATCGGCCTTCGTCAAAATAATTGGGGTACTAACGGGTTTGCTTATTACCAATTGGATTCTGCCACTGGATCAAAACTGACGAAACAAGTTTTGTTAAAAATGAGGCGGAGGTGTGAAGGTACTTGAAAGAAAATTACGGGAGTAGGGAATCTAGACGTTACAAAGAAGAAGCGAGTTCTGAAGTCCCGTCCTTCAATGATGTAACCGACCACTATCAAAGTATACTGGGTGTACCTGATAAAAAAGCAGATATAAACAATATGCCTAAACCGCTGCGCTGGTTTGCTTATTTCTTTTACAGCGTAATTATTTTTGGGGCGCTTATATTTATAATCTCTATGATTGTGCAAAGATAAAAAATAAAGCGCCGCTCACTTTCGAAGTGACCGGCGCTGCATAATTTAGCCCAACGGCCGCGGGATACGGTTCGGTTTTATGACTTCCCGAATTACTTCGATAATAACTCCAATTCTCGAACGGTATCAAAGCAAGAGGACTCCCGCCGCCGGCGGAGAGTCCTCCTTGTCCCTTATGCCCTTATTCCGCTTTATACCGGTCGTAGGCGGCTTGGTACACCTTCATGTACTCGTCCGAGCCCATTTTCTTCAGGGTGGCGACGTAATTGTCCCACTCGTCGAACGAAGCCGAGCCGTTGATGAACTTCGATTCCATCTCGCTGATGTAGCTCGAGATGTCGGCGCCTGTCGACGACATGAAGCCGGTCTCTTCCTCGGTAAAGTTGAAGCTCGTCCAAATCTCCTTCACCGCGTCGTTTTTGACTTTTTCCGCCGAGGCCAGCGCCTCCGGCAGCGATTCCGAACCCCGGAAGTAAGCCTGCTTCGCGAACGCCGGGTAGCTTCCGCCCATCCAGGTGAAATATTTGACCGAGGCTTGGTCCTGCGTAAGACCGTCGGGGTTGTCCGTTATTTCCTTCACGTACTCCAGCGAACCGTCCGGATTCTCGATATACGTCTTGTCCTTCAATCCCATGAAGTAGAACTTCGCCCCTTCGTCGCCGTAGAAATAATCGATCCAGCGGAGCGTCGCCTCCGGATGCTTGTTGGCCGACGTAATCGCGAACGCCCCGACCCATACGAGCGGCGACTTGACATGGGAATACAGCTTGTCGCCATGCGGCCCCTCCAGCGTGCCAAGCCCGATATAACCCTTCTGCCCCATGACGGCAGCCGGGTTCGGCACGATCGTCGCGGCAAGAACGCCCGCCTGTCCCTTGGCGTTAAGCGCCGTATCCTTAATGGTGAAAATCTCCTTGTCGAGCAGCCCTTCCGTGTAAAGCTTGTTGATAAACTGCAGCAGCTCCTTGTATTCCGGCGTCGTCTTGGTGAAACGAAGCTGATTCGTTTGCGGATCGACATCCACCAGCTTATGGCTGAGGCCCCGGTTGCCGAGCCCCCACGAGCCCTTCAGCTGATCGATCACCTCGCCGATATTGACCGCGCTCAGCGGAATTTCGTCCTGCTGCCCGTTGCCGTTCAGATCGGTTTCCTTGACGGCCTTCAGGAATTGGTAGAACTCGTCGATCGTCGTCGGCTCCTTCATGCCGAGCTTGTCCAGCCATTCCTGCTTGACCCACAGCGGCATGCCGATGAGCATGGACAGAAACTCGGGATCGTAAATCGACGGGATCGAATAAATGTTGCCGTCCGGCATCGTCAGCCCTTTCTTGATAAAAGGGTACGTATCCAGCACCTTCTTCAGGTTCGGCGCGTACTCGCCGATCATGTCGTTCAGCGGCACGAACACGCCCTGCTTGCCGTATTTGTACAGCTCGGCCGCGGATACCCGCGCCGAATAGAACGCGTCCGGGTATTCGCCGCTCGCCAGCACGAGATTGCGCTTGTCCGTCAAATTTTCGAACGGCACGAGCTCGAACTTGACGTTCATGTTCGTCATCTTGGCGTATTCGCTCCAGACGAGCGTCTCTTCGAAATTGTTGCCGTTCGTCGTCGATTTGCCCGTAAAAAACCGAAGCGAAATCGGTTCGTTCACGATCGGGAAGCCCGTCTTGTTCACGCTCGGCGCGGCCGTTGCGCCTGCCGCGGCTTCCCCTCCCGCTCCGCTATTGCCGCCGCTGCAGGCCGCAAGGGAAGATACCGTAACGAGGGCCGCCAGCGCAAGCCCCAAACCTTTTCTTATCAACATGTTCTCCCATCCTCTCCTCTACAAAGCGAATCAGCCTTTAACGGCTCCGATCATGACGCCCCGCACAAAATATTTTTGAAGGAACGGATAAAGCGCCAGCATCGGCAAATTGGCCACGATCACGGCCGCGTATTTGATCGCTTCGGCGTCCAGCAGCCCGCGGGCGAGCGAATCGTCGCCGATGTCGACCATCTCCTGCATCTGGCCTTGAATCAGAATTTCGCGCAGCAGCAGCTGAAGCGGATACAGCTCGCGGTCGGCCAGATACAACAGCGCGCTGAAATAGGCGTTCCAATGGCCCACCCCGTAGAACAGCAGCATGACGGCCATCACCGGACCCGATACCGGAAGGACGACGCGAAGCAGCGTCTGGATGTTCGAGCAGCCGTCGATGAACGAAGCTTCCTGCAGCTCGTACGGAATGCCGGTCTGAAAAAAGGTGCGCATAATGAGAACGTTCCACACGGAGATGGCCGTCGGCAAAATAAGCGCCCAGAACGAATTCAGCAGCCCCAAATCTTTGACCAGCAAGTAAGTCGGGATCATGCCGCCGCTGAAAAACATCGTGAAGACGATCATGGCCGTGAACGGACCCCTGCCGTCGAAATCTTTGCGCGACAGCGGGTAAGCCGCCGCGACGGTCAGAATCAGGTTCAGCGCCGTTCCGACGAGCGTGTACAATATTGTGTTCAAATAGCCCCTTACAATCTCGGGGTTCTGGAAAAGACGCTCATACCCGACCAGACTGAAGTTTTTCGGCCAGAGCCAGACTTCCCCCCGCAGCACCGCTTCCGGACCGCTTATGGAAGCGATCAGGACGAACCATAAAGGGTACAGCACGAGAAGAGATATGACGGCGAGTATGCAAACAATCACTCTTTCCGTCCATCGGTCCAACCGGTTTTCCATGTTGCTTCTCTTCCCCCTCTCACCATAGACTTGTCCCGTTCAATCTGCGCGCCAGCCGGTTGACCGAGAGGAGCAGAATGAAATTGACGACGGAGTTGAACAAGCCCACCGCCGCGGAGTAGCCGTACTGCGCGCCCAATATGCCGCTTCGGTAGACGTTGGTGGAGATGACGTCGGAAGCCTGCATATTCAGGTTGTTCTGAAGCAGATACACCTTCTCGAAGCCGACGCCGAGCACTTGCCCAACGTTCAGAATAAGCAGAATGACGACCGTCGGCAGAATGCCCGGCAGGTTAATATGCCAAATCCGCTGCAGCCTGCTTGCGCCGTCCACCTTGGCCGCTTCGTGAAGCTGCGGATCGATGCCGGCCAGCGCCGCGAGATAAATGATCGAGTTCCAGCCCATGCTCTGCCAGACGCCGCTGCCGACGAAGATCGTCTTGAACCAGGACGGCTCGGTCAGAAATCCGATCGGCTCGCCGCCCGCCATCTGGATGAAGCCGTTCAGCATTCCGCTCTCCTGCGACAGGAACATCATCAGGATGCCGACGACCACGACCGTCGACAGAAAATGCGGCGCATACGTCACCGTCTGCACGAATCGGCGGAAACGCGCCGAACGCACCTCGTGAATGAGCAAAGCGAGCATAATGGGCAGCGGGAACCCGACGACAAGCTCGTATACCCCAATGCCAAGCGTATTGCCGATCAGCCGCCAGAAATAATAGCTGTTGAAAAAACGCTCGAAATGCTCGAAGCCGATCCACGGGCTTCCCCATATGCCCTGCACGGCGATGAAGTCCTTGAACGCGATTTGCACGCCGTACATCGGCACGTATTGAAAAAGAACAAAAAACGCGGCGACCGGCAGAAACAACAGATACAAATCCGCGTTTCGCCGCATCCGCACCATTCGCCGGCGCCGGGCGCCCGTCTCCTTGACCTCTCCGCTTCCTGCGGACATGCGGAATCTTTCTTTCGTAAGCCGCTCCAACGATTCACCCCCTTCTCTTCAGCCGCTTACCGCCTGCAGCCCGATCATATAACGAGGGTGTCCTTCGTGCCTATTCACCGTTCTTACGAATGTTGCCGCTTGTTCCTTTTTCCGTTGTTAAGGGGCGAGACCGTGTTCCGGGGCTCTATGTAAAACGGCGATCTAAAAAAATGCAAAGTTTCTAAAACAATGGTCACTTCCGCTCGGCGGCCCGCTGCGCTACCATAAATGGAGAAAGCCTGCGTCCGCGCGAAAGGAGCTATCCGTTTATGATCCGGTTTCGCCGACTTCGCCTATCCGGCCAATCGCTGTTTATGAAGATCTTTGTCAGCTTCTTATCGATTATTCTTTTATTCGCTTTATTCAACGCGTTTACTTTCGCTTTTTTTACGAAGAACGTACAGCGCGAGATTATAGACACGAACCGGCAGCTTCTGGCCGATTCTTCCGAGCGGTTCGGCACGCAGTTCGCCCGGGTGCAGACGATGCTGCACAACCTTTACGTCGACAAGGACGTGGCGGGCTTCGCCCGCCAGCTCCGAAGAGCCCAAGGCCTGGACGTCAATTATCTGCAGGCGGTCGACGCGCTGAAAGCCATTCGTAAAGAAGCTTATAATCCGCTGTTTTATTTGGAAGCGATCGTTATTCATTATGAATCCGGTTCGTTAACGCTGGATCAAGAAGGAAGCAGCAGCGCCGAAGACCTGTTCGGACGGGCTTACGCGAGCGGCGAATACCCGCTGTCCTTCTGGAACGGATTGGCCTCGTCCGCGAATGCCTTCCGCTTCCTTCCGGCCGCCCGCTACAACAGCTCCGACGAGCTGCCCGGCGGAGGCGAGCTGCTTCCCTTATCCTTTAAGGAGCAGGGTTCGGATTACCGGGTCATCGCCCTGATCGACATCGAGAAGGCCCGGAACGAGTTTTTCGGGGAGGCCGCCGCCCGCTCCGTGGCGATTGTGAACGGGGACGGGACCGTTCTGTACCGTTCGCCGGACGCCGCACGCGAAACCCCGCTTCCGGCGCTGGACGGCGATTCGGGCTACAAGCTGAAGGACGGCTTCTATTATTTCTGGGAGAAGGACGGGAATGGGCTTCGGTACGTAACTTCGGTGCCTTACGAGAGCATCGCCGTACAAGTCCGGAAGCTGTCCTGGGTGCTGCTGCTCGTCGCGGCGCTGTCGATCGCGATCGGACTGGCCGCCTCCTATGCGTTCAGCAACCGGCTTCAGCGGCCCGTCAAGCATATTTTGTCGGCCATGACGAATCCGGGGCATGCCCGTCCCGGCAAAAGCAAGATCAAGGAATTCGACTTGATCGAGCGCAATATCCGCCGGCTGATGGCGGAGAAGGACGCGGTGGAGAACGAGATGAAACGGCAGTCGTCCATTCTGACCACCTACGGTTATATGAACAAGCTGAAGAGCATCCATACCGATATCAATGAATGGAAAGATTTCCTGGAGACCGGCGAATCCTACACCGTCGTGCTCTACGAGCTCCGCTTCCGGTCCGCCGCGCTTGCTGCAGCGGGCATCTCCGCCGACCGGGCCGCTCGAGCCATCCGCGAGCATGTCCAATTGATTTGCTCCGAGACGTTTCCCGACTCCCATACGTTCCAGATGGAGAAGCATCAGATTTTATCGGTGATCAAAGGCAAAAATCGGGACGGGCTTGCGGATATGCTGCGGAGGCTGAAGGACGTGCTCGACCGGGAAAGCGGCTACTGCCTGGTGACGGCAGCCGCATCCTCGCGCTTTGAGCATACGTCGCAGTTCAATCACGCCTATACGCAAGTGCTGGCGATGACCCGGCAGGCGCTCTTGATCGAAGAGACGCAGATCATTTGGGGCAGCGGCAGGCCGTTCGTCCCGCCGGTCCTCGATCCGGCGCGGCGCAAGGAGCTGGAGACCGCGCTGGAGGCTGGGCGCGCCGAAGCGGCGATGCCGATGCTGATCGAATTTCTGGAGAAGCTGCATGAGCAGGAAGCGAGCATTGAGCATTTCCGGCATTTCGCGGACGATATCGTCGGCCGAATTACGGACAGCCTGAGGCAGAAGCGGATCGACGACCAAGCCTTATGGCCGCTGAAGCCGATCACCCGGCAGCTTGGCGAATGCTGCTCGCTGGAGGAATATAAGGATGCCTTTCAGCGGCTGCTGTGGCACGCGGCGGAGCTGTATTGCAGCATGCCGGAGGAGGAAGAGGAAGCGGACGACCCGATCGTCAGCCGTTTCCTGCAGCTGCTTGAATCGAGGTACGCCGAGGAGCTGTCGCTCGATTATTTGGCGGACAGGCTGAACATGTCGAGCTCTTATTTGTCGGCTTATATTAAGGAGAAGACGGGGACGAATTACAGCGAGCATCTGAACAACATCCGGATGCGCAGAGCGCAGGAGCTTCTCGTCGGCACGAGTACTTCCATTGCGGATATCGGCAGGCAGGTCGGGTACCAGAACATTACGTCCTTCAACCGGATGTTCAAGAAGTGGACAGGCGTTAGCCCAAGCGAATACCGCAGGCGCCATGCGCCAATGGAGAAAAGCGGCGCTTGACTCTTTTATGCTGGGCTAACCTTTCTCTAAGGATGGTTTAAGGTAAATGTTTCATAATCAAGCATCATACTCCCTATTCGACATAGAGGAAAAGCTTGGACCTGCATCCGATCGAGATGCAGGTCATTTTTTTGGCAGAGATTCCCTTTGGCACCTTCGCAAGCCTAATCGGATCTATCAAAACCTTACACTGTAAATCGTAATATTGCCGTTAGCTTCTGATCGTAACACATATTGCTAATATTACTATCGAACTAAGGAATTAGCTTGTTGAAGAAGCTTTCCAATTCTGCTAGGTCTTTTGTCGCCAACACGACTTCTTTGTCGTTCATAATGATAAAAGAAGGAAAGTCGTTGATCCCTAGAAGGGTTGCCATTTCCTTGTTTTTCTTCATCTGCACATCGAAGAGTTGGATGCCTTGGACAAGTTGCAGCAGCTCTTGCTTTGAATTCCAATATTCAAGCAGCTTATGATCAAGTTTGGTCGTGTCATCGTAGAATAAGTGGATTCTGTATCTTTCGCTGGAGTCGGCAGATAAATAATCAAGCACGTCTTGCTTACTTGTATTTGAGCACCCGATTGTCACGATAAACACCGATAAAATCACAATTTGAATCAGCTTCATTTGCTTCACCTCAATTTTAACTTTTCATCAATATGGACCTCTGTCAAGATAGTAGACACAAATTTTATCGATTTACCGTATTAAAGTAGAATTTTCG
>NZ_JBHUMY010000042.1:0-9362 GCF_042685365.1 Paenibacillus thailandensis
CACAGTCCTCCGATGTTAGTCATTTCATCAGTTTAATCTGTGTCTACTATTAAGTCTAGCATCACGTATCTCGCAGCGGATATTACAAATGGCGTGATCGCCCTGAAAGTGAACGAGAGCGCCAGCACAAAGAATGGACAGAGCAGGTCAAGGAAGTGTTCGACGATTCCCGTCAGCTTTACGGGAGCCCAAAGGTCACGCAGAAGCTGAATCAGCAAGGAGTCAGCATATCTGAACGGACCGTAACACGGATTATGAAGAAGCAAGAGTGGCGGTCTAGAACCGTCAAGAAATATAAAGCCACAACGAATTCCAAGCACAGCCTGCCGGTACAAGACAACGTGTTAAACCAAGACTTTACGGCAAGTAAACCGAATGAGAAATGGGTGACAGATATTACGTATGTCGCGACCGGGGAGGGTTGGCTGTATCTGGCAAGCGTAATGGATCTGTACTCCCGCAAGATCGTTGGATGGCATATGAGTGACCGCATGACAAAAGAGCTGGTGCTGCAGGCGCTAAGGCAAGCTTACGGTCGTCAGCAGCCCGATGGAGAAGTGTTGCATCATTCCGATCGCGGCAGCCAATACGCCTCCCATGACTACCAAAAGCAACTCCAGGTTTACTCCATGACAGGGAGCATGAGCCGGAAAGGGAACTGCTACGACAACGCTTGCATTGAATCTTTTCATAGCATTATCAAAAAGGAACTTATCTATTTGAATAAATTTGAGACCCGTGCTGAAGCCGAGAAAAGCATCTTCGAGTACATCGAAGTATTTTACAACAATGAGCGTATTCACTCGACGATCGGGTACTGCACGCCATCTGATTTTGAAAGGCAGCACTACTTCAATACGGTGAATCACTAAAATCCATGTCTACTATCTTGACAGAGGTCCAGTGACGTATGAACTTGGCCCGGATGAAGAAGTAAGATTAGTCCGGCAAATGTTCCGGATGGCGGCAGAGGGAATGGGAGGCAAACGTATTGCCCGTGAATTAAATTTGCAAGGAGTGCCGGAAGGACACCGTTGGAGACCATCAACGATACTCGCTATACTTGGCAATCAGGTGTATTTGGGTCATCGCGTATGGAACAAGAAATCCGCAGTCAATGGAACCGTAAATCCGGCGGATGAGTGGATAGTAACGAAAAACGCACATCCCGCAATTATCGATGAAAAACTATGGAGTGCCGCCCAAGCATCACTGATGTCGCGGAAACAAAATAAATAGTTCATATGCAGTTTGATCGCAGGTATGCCGGTTCACATCGGTGTACCTGCTTTTTTATTCTCAAAACCATTATACGAAGGAGATGTTTACTCATGAAAGTTGCCATTTACGCCCGTGTATCGTCGGAACGTCAGGCTGAAAAGGAGTTGTCTATTCCGGCACAGATTAAAGCCATTCAGCAGTATTGTCAGAACAAAGGTTGGGTTATCGTCAACGAATTCATCGAGAAAGGCAAATCAGCCAAGACCGATGATCGCCCTGAATTTCAAAAGATGATTGCACTAGCAAAGCGGCCCAATCGTCCCTTTGATGCGGTTGTTGTCCACAAGTTTGATCGGTTTTCGCGGAAACGCGACGATCATGTGATCTACAAAGCGTTGTTGAATCAATTCGGAGTAAAGGTAATCTCCGTTACCGAGCAAACGGAGGCGGAAACACCACAGGATTTGTTACTTGAAGGAATGCTTGAAGTCATCTCCGAATTTTTCAATGCTAACCTGGCTGCAGAAGTGCGGAAGGGCATGACACAGAACGCTAAGCAAGGATACAGTAACGGCGGCACGCCGCCTTACGGATACCGGACTGAACATATTGCTCTCGGGAATCAGAAAACGAAAGCAGTATGGGTTCCGGGGCCGCGTGAAGAAGTGGATATTGTAAGGTGGATATTCAATCAGTACGCCTACGAGAATAAGGGATACCACAAGATAGCATCCGAACTGAATGAGCGGAAGATTCCGTCGCAGAAAGGCGGTACATGGTCGGCAAGTACAATCCGTGCAATCATTTACAACGAATCATATATTGGCCGCAAGGTGTGGAACAAACAGGACTATCAGACCAAGGGCAAAAAATGGAGAGACCGTTCGGAGTGGATTATCACTGAGAATGCTCATCCAGCCTTGATTTCCAAGGAATTGTTTGAACTGTGCCAAGAGATCGCCAAGAAGCGGCACAATGGCGGCGGAGAAACTCATAAGCCGTTTGGTTCAAAACCGGCGTCTCCGTTCTGGCTTCGAGGAGTAATGGTCTGTGACAAGTGCGGCACTAAAATGGTTGGCAATTCAGCTTCAACACGAACAAAGAGCGGCGGACAACGCTACTACACTTGCGGTGGCTATTTAAGGAAGGGAAAAGATTTTTGTCCTTATGTCGGATGGCGGAAAGACCGGGTTGAGGAATTGGTATCAAACAAACTGCGAACCGCGTTGTTGAGGTTGTCGATGGACAACAATCTATCGGAAGAAATCCGGCTGTACCATAACGACAAAAATAAGCATTGGAAAGTCCAGCAATCCAATCTGGAGGCAGAGATCAGCTTTCTGAAGAAAAAGGTTCAGGCTATCGAAGCGGACATACAATTGGGCAAGGGGAAACCATACCATCAGGAGATGCTCGACGAGATGAATCAGGAGTTACAGATGAAGATGGCGGAGTACGAAGCTCTTGCTCAGGGTATTACAGCGGTCGATATACCCGAAGAATATATTGCATCAGTAAAGTACGACATTCAGACTTTTATCAGCCTGTTGGACGACGAGGTAGCCAATCCGCAAATGTTGCACCAACTCGCCGGGAAGTTCATTTCGAAGTTGTTTATCCAACGGGAGACGAAAAAGATGTACTTGACGATCCGATTCAACTTCGATGAAGTTGAAGTCTATGAGAAAACCATAGTTGCTGAATGGTAAGTCCACAGGGGAGCAATCCCCTGTCTGGCACTTTTTAATCGGAACGGATATGTAGTGCAATTATTCTGTGCTAAGGGAAGGATTTTACATTTTGTTGTCGAAAATTAGTAGAGTAGTTGGTGCGTTGCTGAATTAAGAGTTGGTCATTATTAAGCATTATCTTGATAAAAAGAGGTGCAAAAAATGGTACTTTCCATTGCTACTGATGTAATAGAACATATAAATTCAGAGCGGTTTAAAGAGCTATTAAGAAAGCACAATTTACAAGTTTCGGGAACAAAAAATGAATTGGTTAATAGAATTAAACAAGCTATCAACGGTGAACTTGGAGAGGTCAGTTTAACTGTAGAAGCTTTAGATCAATTCTTGGCAGAGGAAATAAGTCATGGGAAGAATAGGATGTTATTTATCACTTCTTTCCCTTCAACTGCTAAACGTTTGCTACAAGATCGAAGATCAGTGCTTACCAATCTATCGGTTCATGGATTACCCCTTAATAATTTTAATCATTTACGCAGTATCGAAAGGCCAGAAGAAACTACATTAGTGTATATGAACATTAATTCAATACACGACGTTGTCAGGTCTTTATCGTTTTGTTTTGCAAAAACCACCATTATTGAAGGTTTAGTTGATGAGGAAGGAGAAGAACTCCCTCCACGATATGAAACTGATTACATATGGGCGGACATAGAGCCAGAAAGTGAAACTATTACAATAAAAATTAGACCGAAAGCAAATCATTTTGAAAATGTTGCTAAGACCAAGGAATTATATGAAGAAATTTCAACAAAATTGCGAGAGATATTTTCTCTCCCCCCGAGACTGATTGAGGAAACAAAGCATACACTATATAAAATATTCCGGGATTTGACGAGAACAGCGGAAGAACCATTTAGAGCACGTGTTGAACCGCTAAAGGATGAAATAAGAAAATTTGCAACTCAGAGTGCTGAAAAAATAGGTCTACCAAGTCCGGAGCAACCAGTTGACTTACCGTACCGTCTGTTCAGATTGTTAGAAAGAGCTCTAATTCAGCAGGAATTCGATTTGTACAAAGCTTACTTTGAAGGTAAAAGAGGGGTAATTGATCGCATTTCTTTCTCTGATCCAACAGGGGCACATGTAAATGCCCGGTCAGGCCAAGTGAATGATGGCATTGCAATGGCCGATATTTACTTTGATACAAGAGATACGATCGAAACCTTAAGGAAATTCGATAAGCTATGGGTGACTTGGTTTTATATTGAGGATCACCAAAAACCACCAGTAAAGATTGAAACAAAGTTTGAAGTGTTTAAAGAACATTTTACTATTCATTTTCTGTATGCTTATACAACAAAGGAGGTCGAGGATCATGTACTTTCCAACTTTAAGTACTATGAGTCGCTTCCAGATTGATGAATTCTTATATAATAAGTTGGATATTTGGCTAGGTACAAGACGGAAAGCGGTCAGGAATTTTTTAAGCCCTATACAATTTAGCTTAGATTGTGAAATTGATCAAGAGACATCAATTTCACTTTTTGTGATTTGTACGGAAAAAGATATAAATTTATTGAAGCAAAGATATGTTGTTGAATGTCCTTGTTGTCAAAGATTGCTAGGAGAGTATTTAGCTCCTGCTGACATTCCATTCATTATTGATTGTCCGGAGTGTGGAAAAAATATAAAAGTGAACAGAGATATGATTGTCATCTGGTTTAAATTAACTCAAGAACCATTGACACAACCATATCAAATTAATATTGACATGTCACTTATGGTGCGTGAATCTGTGGGAAAGGACATTAGCCTCCGACCAGAGCACATTGAAGCCTCAGAAAATCCAATGGTCAGGAGGCTTTTTTCCGGCTATAACGAGAGGTTGAGGAGTTCATAGGATGAAGATTCCGTTTACAATCCGTCAATTAATATGGCTAATCGTATGGATTATCATTTCAGCATTTTTAGTTACAGGCTTTACTTTATCTATTATCGCTTTTGCTGGTACTGGAAAAGACTGGGCGAGTGCGTTGATTCAAGCAATGGGTGGTATTATTGGTGGGATAATTGGTGGAATTGTAGCAATAATTGTTGCGGCCTATCAGATTACCAGAACATTTGCAAACGAAAGGAATAAGCAACGCCGAACATCGTGTACAATGCTTAAGTTGATACGCGAGGAACTACGCGACAATATAACTACTGTTGAAAGTGCTGTTCCATATAAAGCGGAAAACTTCAGAATTTTGAAAACGCAGCTTTCAGAAGATACTTGGCGAAGTTCTATGGTGTACTTGGATATCTCTGATCAGCTTCTTGTTAAACTAAATGTTGCATATAGAAAAATAGCATTGATTAAAAATCTCGATGCGACGGATGTTACGAGTGAATTATTAACTGAAACAAAGGATCAACTTAACACAATTCTGAATGTACTTAATTCTGAAATCGGTAACTCTGCAGATTTAGAATTAGACTAGGTTAGATCAACGCGGAAGCCAAATTTAAACGGCAAACAACAACAACAACCTCTGGCTCTGGCCGCCTAATAACGGCCTCCAGGCTCTTACCCTCCATCGCCCATGTGGCGGGCTAAGGGCTCAACTTTAGTGGGATACGCTGTCCAGTCTCCGCCTGGGGCTGGCTGAAGAAGACAATCAGGCTGACCCGAAGAGAATCCGGTGACAGGGAGTCTCCAGGGTGACATCAAAACTGTCACTACACCCGTAGAAGCCTGTGTGGCGTTATCTTCGGACAGGGGTTCGACTCCCCTCGCCTCCATAGAGATACGAAAAAAGAGACCTAAATGGTCTCTTTTTTCGTATCTTCGAGGCGAGCCAAGGGAGGCGAACCCGGGTTCAGTCCGCGCGCAGGGAGCGAAGCGGACGAGCACGGCATTGGAATCCACCGCTAAGGTTGGCATCCGTGAGTTGGCTTCGTCAACCCTGTGATCGAGATTCCAATACTCCCCTCGCCGCTTTGCATTCTATTTGAACAAAGAGGAATACACACTGTCGAGATAAGCAATAGAAACCTGTTCCGCTTCTTCTCTCAAAACTAATGCATCTGAACGTTGACGCAAGCGTTGATAAAGTTGGATAGTGATTTTTAATGCCTTGTAGCAGCTCTCATAGTTGTGAAAAGGGATCGTTTCTTTTAGTTCTTCTAATTCACTGGCGCAAAGTTCCTCCAACTTTCTGACTCCCCTGGGAAGTTGGCCATTATGCATTTGAATTAATGGACCTAATACCGTATTACGAAGAAATGTGATATGATCGATTAACTCAAATAATTCGCCTCTTCCTAGCTTCGTTGCGCCGTAATGAACCCAGACCCAGAAGCGGTCCTCCATCCATTGCGGACTTGGGTGTGGATGTGAGGGAGACGTTTTTTCGAAAATTGTACGGATTTCCGCTTCTCTTTCCCATAAAATGAGTGGATTTTCAATCCGTATTTTAAGTTCCGCCAATGTAACGAATTTAAGATCGACATGCAGCGGTTGTGGACCGTATAAGCATATAATCAAACGTGGCTCGCCAACATGCTCACCCGTAAATGCGGCGAGCAAATTCCCCATTCCTTCTGCAATGAGAAGCCGTTGATTCATGATCTGCTCCTGGTAAGCAGAGTCGTACACGATAACAAGGTCTAAATCGCTATACTCATCCATGGTCCCCGTCTTCATGGAACCGCCCGCAAGAAGGCCCAAAAATCGTTGATCTTGACTGACTTTTTCCTTAGCTTGTTGGATGAATCGTTCAAACACAGGTAAAAGCATAGAAACACCCCTTAAAATAAGACCCATAAAATGGGTATTACGCCAATATATCATTGTTGATCACTCATTGTCAATAATAGGACCCAGTCTACGGGAGGAGCGCTCGGGTGACATCAAATCCGTGACTACATAAAAGTATAAAATCCGTGTCTGAGCAAACGCTATTGACAAACGAACTACTACGTGTTACTTTATAGCTGTAGTAAGTATCACTTCATACCAGTGATACAAAATAGCAAGAGGTGATTGTGCTTGGAAAACCTAACGGAAATGCTCAAAGGGGTGCTTGAGGGCTGCGTCCTTGAAATTATAAGCCGCAAAGAAACTTACGGCTACGAAATCACGCGGCAGCTGAACGCCCTCGGCTTCACGGATGTCGTGGAGGGAACGGTGTACACCATCCTGATCCGGCTTGAAAAAAACAAGTTGGTGGAGATTACCAAGAAGCCCTCCGACATCGGACCGCCGCGAAAGTTTTTCGCAATCAACGATGCGGGGCGCGAGGAGCTGCGGAGGTTCTGGGAAAAGTGGGAATTCGTATCATCAAAAATGAACGAGTTAAAGGAGAAAAAATGATGAACTTTTGGGAAAAAATCACCGGCAGCGACATGACTAAAGAATTTAAAGCTTTTGAATCGCGAGCCAAAAAGCTGCCGGCTGATTATCAAGCGGCATGGGAACAAATTAATGCCAATCTTTGGCCGCACTCCGATTTCACCGGTCGCAACCTCATGCCAATTCTTGACGGTGTGCTTGGCCTTCTCGAAGAATCGGCGGCGGACGGTCAGCGTGTCCAGGAGGTTTTGGGTGACGATATCAAAGGCTTCTGTTCAGCGCTGGCCGGCGAAGAAGGGGCAAAGTCTATTCGCGACAAGTGGCGCGACCAGCTCAACAATAATATCGCGAAAAAATTAGGTAAATAGGAGGAGGACAAAATGAAAATACGAGATATCATCGAAGGCAAAAAAGAGTGGCGGGCGCACGTCGCGCGTGTCAAAGCGCTCCCGCAAGATTATCAGATTGTTTATAAGGAAATTCAAAAATATTTCTTTAAGGTCGGCCCTGTTGAGCTAACCGACGGGACGGGTTTGCTCTCGGGGATTGTCGATCTATTTGAAGAGGGCGCGGCCTTGGGGAAAGGCGTGCTCGAAGTGACGGGCAGTGACGTAGCGGCTTTCTGCGACGATCTAATCAAGGATTCTAAAACTTACGCCGACATCTATCAAGAATCTGCCCGCCAAGAAGGTGACAAGGCCATGAAAAAGGTTACGGATAAAAAAAAGTAAAAGGGTCATGCTCGTAGGGGTATCTCTTTGCGATATGCGCATACAATCGGAAAGCGGATTAATGTTTGCAGGCATTAAAATGATAACGGTCAACAAAAAAAAATCAAGTAAAGGGAGGGTAGGGAGTGTGTAAAGACGAGTGGATATTATGCCCGGTCTGTGGCAGCAAAACACGGGTCAAGATCCGTGATGATACGGTGCTTGAAAATTTCCCGCTATTTTGTCCCAAGTGTAAACGGGAAACGACAATCAATGTAAAACAACTGAATCTATCAATTATCAATGAGCCAGACGCTAAGACGCAGAGCCGATAACCGTGAGTGAAATCGCAGTTGTCGGCTCTTTCTTTTATGGTGCGCTTTGGAACGAATAAAAAAACGGAATGGGTGTTGAATATGTTTTTGTCCGTATCAAACCTTACGAAAAGCTATAACAAAGGGATTATTACCCATGTGCTCAAAGGTGTGGGGCTGGAAATGGAAAGAGGACAAATCGGAGTCCTATTAGGCCCCTCCGGATCGGGAAAATCTACGTTGTTGAACATTATAGGCGGCGTGGACCGGGCGGACGACGGCGCGGTCGAAGTGGACGGCGAGCGTATTACGGATTTAAACGACCATCAACTGGTTGAATACCGTCGGGAGAGCGTGGGCTTCGTCTTCCAGTTCTACAACCTTGTGCCGAACCTCACGGTAGCCGAAAACATCGAGGTTGTGTCGAACATCAGTAAACATCCGCTTAAAACAGAAGAGGTGCTTTCCGCTGTCGGACTTTCCGACAAAAAGAACCGTTTCCCCCGGGAACTGTCCGGCGGCGAGCAGCAGCGCGTATCGATCGCGCGAGCCATCGATGGATTATTTCAGCTCTTTGCCTTTTGGCGAGGGGGCCGACTCGGCTCTTCATAAGTTTTATCATTACTTGCCCGCCGATGTAAGAGAACAGATTGACCGGCTGAAGGACCGGATCATGTTCTGGAGCCCATATCGATTGATGTCTGCGGAAGTTCTTCAAACTCTCCTGCAAGCCATAATGATCCGCAGTGTAGTCGCCATTGAGTATAAATCCAGCAGCGGAGTATCGGAGCGGAACATTCAGCCGATCGGTCTTTATGCTAGTTCCGGCTACTGGTATTGTCCCGCGTATTGCTTCGCCAGGGGGGACATAAGGCAGTTCAGAGCCGATCGGATCCTCTCCGCTGCGCTTAACGAAACGGTTCCCTGCCGGGAGGAAGTAAGCCGGAACACTTTATTGGATCAACCGAAGAAGGATCGTCTGGAACAGACTACTCTCGAACTTGAGATGACGAAGAAAGGGGTGTGTGGACCTCTGTCAAGATAGTAGACACAAATTTTATCGATTTACCGTATTAAAGTAGAATTTTCG